>SVCR01000213.1 GCA_015058265.1 Clostridiales bacterium | reverse complement strand
TACCAAAAATTGTGTTAGTATTTAACAGTAAGACAAATGGTCATACATCGGCCGTTAAGGCTTTCAATTATGAAACTCAATATGAAAAAGGAGATTTTAAATGGGCAAAGAAAGAATACTCGTTATGAACCTCGGCTCGACTTCGAGCAAGATCGCGGTCTATGACGACGATAAAGAACTGTTCAACGACACAATAAGACATGCCACAGAAGAACTTGCTCCATTCGGAGACGTGACAGAGCAGTTTGAATTCAGAAGAGACAAGATCTTCGATTCTCTCGAGAAGAACGGGGTCCCCGTTGATTCTCTCACCGCAGCTGTTTCAAGAGGCGGCAACATCATCGCCTGCCCTCACGGAGCCATCGGTATCGATCAGGCCATGATCGACTACCTGACAAGGCCTGAAGATTTGGCAAAACACCCGTCTCTGATCGGCAGCATGATCGCATTTGATCTCCATAAGGATAAAGGGATCCCTGTATGCATCTACGACGCGATCGGAACAGACGAGAAGATCCCTCTCTGCAGAGTAAGCGGTGTGCCTGAACTTCCGCACTTTACAGTCGGTCATACACTGAACACCCGCGCAATGGCTATCAAGTGCGCTGAGGAAAAACTCGGAAAGAAGTTTGAAGAGTGCACATTCATCGTCGCCCACCTCGGCGGCGGAAGCGCTATCCGTCTTTACAAGGACGGAGTCAACATCGACAGCGTCAATGATGACGAAGGCAACTTCACCCCTGAGCGCGGCGGCGGAGTCGGCGCAAAAGGTCTTGTAGACCTCTGCTACAGCGGCAAATACACATATAAAGAAGCAATGAAGCTTTTCCACGGAAAAGGCGGCCTGATAGCACACCTCGGAACCGCTGATGCCCGCGATGTCGAAAAGATGATCGATGATGGTGACGGATACGCCAAAATCGTTTACGAGGCAATGGCTCTGAACGTCGCAAAAGACATAGCCAAACTCGCCGCAACAGTCAGCGGCAAAGTTGACCGCATCATCCTTACAGGAGGTATCTCGTATTCAAAGTATGTAAGCGGATACATCAAGGATCATGTCGAATTCATCTGCCCTGTCGAGGTCATGCCGGGCGAATACGAAATGGAAGCTCTTGCCGCAGGCTGCCTCAGAGTGCTCCGCGGAGAAGAAGATCTTCAGGACTTCGGTGAGATCGCAAAAACGGCCAAAGACCGCATCCGCATCTATCCGGGCGTAGAACCATATACAGCGCCGGAACGCTAAATCTATGATCACCATTTAGTGATGATTTTCAAGCCGGATACATCCCTGAAGTAAGTCATCAATGGCATAGCGCCGAATACTAAAACAAATGTCACGTGTAAAGGCCGGATAATGGTCAATACACGTGACATTTTTATCAGCGCATAAACGTTATGTAAAGAATTCTTTACACAATCCGCAATACATGTAAAGTATTCTTTACATGTAGCCCTGCATACACCTATTTATGTAAAGTTTTATTTACATAACAAAAAACAAAAGTCACGTGTCTTTTGCTTTTTCAGCTAAAACACGTGACTTTACCGCTAATATTATTCTTTTGGGCAGAATTCTTTTGGACGGAAGATACGGTTCCTGAGAGCGCCAGTACGGAACGATACCTGTTATATGAGTCCGAAGCGTTTACCGAGGTTATTCCAGGAATCGCGGGATCTCAGGATCATCTCATTCTTGCCGCAGAATGATGCTCTTACCCATCCCGGGCCATGGAATGCGCTTCCCGGCGTGATCAGTATCCTTTCCTCTTTGGCAGCATTCACGAATTCGTATTCATCCTCAACAGGTGACTTGATCCACATGTAAAACGCGCCCTGCGGATAAAGTGCCTCAAGCCCGGCACCTGTAACGATCTCATACAGGTCTTTGGCGTTCCGCTTGTAGTAATCCAGATCGGATCTTGCTTTCAGGCATCTTTCTACTATGAGTTCCTGTATGGTCGGAGCGTTTGTTCCCCCGAGCACTCTGCATGCTACGACCAGAGCTGCCGCGAGCTCTTCATGACCTTCGGCGCATTTAGGAACAGCTACATATCCTATGCGGTCTCCCGGCATAGACAGCGACTTTGACCAGGAGTAGGCGATAAGCGAGTCCGCATAATAGTCACCCGGGAAAGGTACGTCAGAGCCGTCGTATACGAGTTCTCTGTAAGGCTCGTCACAGATGAGGTATATAGTGTGTCCGAACTTTTCTTCTGCCTCTCTGAGCACGTCGGCCATTTTATCGAGAGCCTCTCTTGAGTAGATCTTTCCTGTAGGATTGTTGGGGTTGTTCAGCATGACAGCCTTTACTTCAGGAACAAGAGCCTCTCTCAGCGCTTCAGCGTCAGGGTCGAAGGCCAGATCGGCGTTGGCGGGTATCTCGATGATGTCTGCTCCCCAGTTGCGTGCCCAGTTGCCGTATTCTACAAAATACGGAGCAAATACTACCATTTTATCGCCCGGATCAAATATGCACTTATTGATCATATTGATCGAATAAGCCGCGCCGCACGACATTATTATATGGTCAGTATCAAAAAAGCCACCGCCTGCTCTCTCGTTAAGGTCGTCCGCTATAGCCTTTCTCGTGGACTCGTAGCCGGCGTTTGAAGGATATCCGTGTACGAAAAGCGGATCAAGCTCATGGTTGATCTCGTCTATAGCGTCAAACACCTCCTGCGGCGGTTTGAGTCCCGGATTACCGA
Organism: Clostridiales bacterium; assembly: GCA_015058265.1. The sequence continues at coordinate 1,181 of SVCR01000213.1, read as the reverse complement.
TGCTGAAGTCATATACATTCTCAGCTCCGTATACTTTTGCCATTCTTTTGCCTTCCTCAAACATCGCTCTGATCTGAGAGCTTCCTGCGAGGAAGGGCTCCATAGCTTTGGAAATCATTTTGTTTACCTCCTGCGCTGATCAACACATCATACATGCTTCCATGCTTCGTTGATCCTGTTTGCTGACTCAATTGTAACACATATATCCTTGCAATATATCCACATTTATCCGATAATTACCATAGCAAATTAGGCTTTATCGATTTGCTGAAGCAAAATATGTTTACCCTAATGATTCGTTAAACTGGAGGAATTCAAATGTCAAAATATGATTGGAGCAAATTCGGGCTGCACATTCCTGAGATAATGCTGCCAAAAGAAGGCACTGATTATTTCAAATGGGCTGTTGTTGCCTGCGACCAGTTCACTTCCGAGCCGGAATACTGGGAAAAGGTAGAAGAGATCGTAGGCGATTCCCCTTCGACTTTAAGACTCATGCTTCCTGAGCTTTATCTCGACAAGCCGGGAGAGGCAGAGAGGATCAAAGAGATCCGCGCGGCAATGGATAAATATCTTGCTGACGGCACTCTCAGAACCATGGAGCCCGGATGCATGCTCATAAAGAGGACTGCAGAAGGACGTTCGCGTCTCGGTCTCGTTATCGCAACAGACCTTGAAGCTTACGATTTCAGCAAAGGCTCAAACTCGCTCACAAGAGCAACTGAAGGCACTGTAGTTGAGCGTATACCTCCTCGCCTCCGCATCAGAGGAGACGCTCCTATTGAGATGCCTCACATTATTATCCTGATCGATGACCCTGACAAGACAGTCATCGAGCCGCTCGTTGATCAGCCGAGAGAAGTGATCTACGATACTGACCTCATGATGGACGGCGGACACATCACAGGTTCGTTTATCAAAGAAGCGGATCTTGAAGGAGCAAAGGACGCTCTGTCCGCTCTCTATGACAAAGCAGAAGAAAAATACGGCGCAGGTCATGTTATCTTCCAGGCAATGGGCGACGGCAACCACTCTCTTGCCACAGCGAAGACTGCATGGGAAAACATCAAAAAGACTCTGTCTCCTGAAGAGATCGAGACACACCCTGCAAGATACGCTCTCTGCGAGATCGAGAACATCCATGATGACGGCATCGTATTCGAGCCTATCCACAGAGTCAT
>SVCR01000212.1 GCA_015058265.1 Clostridiales bacterium | reverse complement strand
CAAGAGGCTGGCTTTTACAGGAAGAGATATATCCAGGGCTCTTGACTTTATAACTGTTGCGTATACAACTTTCATGCACAAAGGCGATCGCATGATGGTGATGATGTCAGGCGGGACCGAGGGCAGCATTGGCGATGTTGTAAAGCACTCTATGGATCTGATAGGAGCAGAAACATATATCTACGGTCATGTGAAGGATATACGGGACACTTATGAAAAGATACGTGAATGGAAACCTGATGTTATAACAGGAATACCTGTACAGATGGCGGCGCTTGCGAGGTACTGCGAACTTAACGGAGAGCCTGTAAGAGTAAGAGAGGTGCTGCTGAGCGCTGATGATGTGCCTGAAGCAATATGCGACAGGCTGAGGAGAGTCTGGGGCTCGAGAGTATTCAGGCATTTCGGCATGACTGAGTTATGCATAGCCGGAGGCTGTGAGTGTTGTGCCGACATGGGATATCATCTAAGACACGGCGATCACTATTTTGAGATCCTTGACCCTGATGAAGAAGGATACGGCGAGGTCGCTATTACCACATTCCATCACGAGGCTATGCCGCTTCTGAGATACAGGACGGGAGATTTTGCCAGAATAGATCGCAGCCGGTGTGCATGCGGGAGCGATTTGCCGAGACTGATAGGGCCAAGGGGCAGGCTGTCAAACAGCATAGATTATGGCTCAGGCAGACTGTTTCTGAGGGATATCGAGGAAATCATTTTCGGCGATCCGGCTGTTACGGACTTCGAGTGTGAGACTGACGGTGATAAGCTCAATGTATGCCTCAAGCATTTCCCAGGAGACATGCCGGATATTGAGCATCTCTCAGGGCTGCTTCAGAGCTTAGCGGATGAGGCCGGTCTGACAGTCAGTGCAGAAGATTCTGAGATGGAAGATTTCCCGGCAGTATATAACAGCAAAAAGAAACTCATCGTCATATAGAGGAATGGCTGAATATAAGTGAATAATAGGTGATGCGTTTTGGATCATATGCTATGCAGCAGTCAAATACTGACGCGCCGGTCAGGGCTGTCTCTTCAGCGATCCTTTTCTCAATGCTGCCATACTTCATGACCGATTCGATCATGTAGTCTGTCAGCATTTTTTTGTTGTCTTCATAATATTCGAGTTGTAGGCCGAGCTGATCCAGATATGCAGTCAGAGAAGCAATGTTCGCAAGTCCGTTATGACAGGTAAAGGGAGACAGAGAACCGTCCCCTGTCTCCACTGTCTCTTCATTCTCCTGCGTCCTGGCAAGGGTGCTGAGCAGAAGTGTGCCATCACTCTTAAGAACTCTTGCGGCTTCTTCCAGGGCATCTTCCGGAGAGTCAAGAAGTGTCAGCACGCATTCCATCATAACGGCATCAAAATAACCATCGGGGTAAGGAATGGCGGATGCATCGCACAAGGAAAAAGTCATCTCAGGATGGACTGATCTTGCAATTTCCAGTACCTTTGCGGATATGTCTGCCCCGAATGGAATAATATCTAAAGTGCTCTTAAGCACAGCAAGGGTAGCACCTGTACCGCAGCCTATGTCCAGCACCTTATCGCCGGGCGAGAGACCTGCGGCTCTCGCTGTTCTTAATGACAGGGCAGTTCCTCCCGGATGAAGTGAGTTTAGATCCATAGTTAATCAGTATTTCTCTTCTTCTACAACACACTCGTTCTTAATTATCCCGACAAGGTGCTGGAGACCGTCTATAACATGCGGCCGTATGTCTCCGCCTATCAGCACCTGCATGATGGTGTCTCCAAGAACAAGTTCTCCGCTGTTAAGCCACACTCTTATATAATAAATACCGGGCATTTCAAGAGCCTCAGCTATTGCTTCCTCGACTTTGGCCTCATCATATGAGAAATGCATCCCCGTAACAGGTTCAGCGCCTTCCGCGCCTGATCTTACCTTTGCCTTTGCAGATTTCCTTACTATACCCGTGTGCGTGAGATACATTCCGATGTTCTCTGCAGACGGATCTTTTTTTGCTTCTGCAATCCAGGCGTCCTGCGAAGGGCAGATCGTATCCTTAACTAAATATCCACTCATTTTCGTACCTCTCATTATCTGAAATCTGACTGATGTATCTATTGTAACAGCGCTTGACCTGAGTGTGCTGTATTTTTGTGCGAAAAAAACATTTTTATCTGATTGCTTATCAATATTAGAATCATATGAATCTGAATAATAAACAAGCCTGACGTACCGAAAGAAGATTGCTGCAAATTGAATTTCGGGCGATATATCGCTGAAAATCCGAGTGCTCATATATAATATATCGAAATCAGATTGATTATTGCCAATTCGATTGGTATTCTAATATCAAGAATCAGAATCATATGATTCTGATTCGCGAAAATAGACTATTACAGAGTGATGAAAGGCGGTGTGCTTATGGCCAGGGAAATAACAATTACAGTTAACGGCACGCCTCATTCATTCTTCATAGGGACACAGATTCCGGCATCGGAGACTCTTGTGGAGACCATAAGGGAACGTCTTATGCTCACAGGAACCAAGCGCCCTTGCAATGAAGGAGGCTGCGGCGGATGTACTGTACTTGTTGATGGTAAGCCGACACTTTCCTGTTCTACGCTGACAGTGGAGTGTGACGGCAAATCAGTTACTACTATTGAAGGGCTTGAAGATCCTGTTACACATGAACTTCATCCTATACAGCAGGCCTTTATCGATCTGGATGCGATCCAGTGCGGTATGTGTACGCCGGGAATAATTCTGACGGCCAAGGCATTGCTGGATAGAAATCCTGATCCTACCAGGCGTGAGGTAGCGCAGGCTCTTGCGGGTAATATCTGCCGCTGCACAGGGTATGAGAAGTACTATGACGGCATTCTTCTCGCCGCAAAGAGGATGAGAAAAGCTGCTTCGCAGAAAGGAGAGTGATCGTTGTGAACATCGTTGGTAAGAATGTTGAGCGGATAGACGCCAGGGCTAAGGCTACAGGTGCAGCGAAGTTTACAGTTGACATTCGTGAAGTTGGAATGCTTACTGTCAAATTCCTGAGATCACCGTACTCATATGCAGAGATCGTTGCGGTTGACACATCTGAAGCAGAAAAAATGCCTGGAGTGCATGTCTTTGTCAATCAGCTTGATCTGGTTGGCAGAACAACCCATCACGATATTCTTGATGACCGCATCAGATTCTTCGGTGAGGCCGTTGTAGGTGTAGCCGCAGAGACCGAGGAGCAGGCACTGGATGCACTCGAGAAAGTCAACGTCACATACAGGGTCCTTCCTGAAGTGCTGGACTTTGAGGCGTCAACTAAGGAGGATGCTCCAAGAGTCTGGCCGGGAGGAAATGTTGCGACCTGGAGAGGACCAAGTCCGGTTGAAAGCGGCAGCTCTCTCAGATGGGCGAAGGGAGATGCACCTGAAGCCATCAGGAATGCAGACCATAAGGTAGCTATAACTGTCAAGACACATACGCAGTTCCATGGAGCACTCGAACCTCATGCCTGCACAGCTGTCTGGGATCCGGGCATGCAGGTGCTCAGAATGAACATCTCCAGCCAGGGAGTTTTCGGCAACCAGGAGGATATTGCGTCATCACTTCATCTCAACTTTGACCAGGTACAGGTACCTACAGGATTTGTTGGCGGAGGATTTGGCTCCAAGGCACACAATACATGTAAAGAATATCTCATGAGCGCAATGCTTGCGCAGCGCTCACTCAGACCTGTCAGATATGAGCCTGACAGAAGTGAAGAATGCATCACTGCGCTTAGACATGAAGCAACATTCTCTTATGAGATGGCTGCCAATAATGACGGCATCGTGCAGGGAATAACTATGAAAGCGCTTAGAGTCGGAGGCGCTCACACTTCACTCCAGATGAACTTCCTTCTGGGCAGTACCGAATACGTTGCTCCGACATAT
>SVCR01000211.1 GCA_015058265.1 Clostridiales bacterium | reverse complement strand
GTACGATGTTTTGTCCGTGCCTGAACCAACAGTCACGTTGATCGTTCCTGCGGCATATACTTCTCCCGCCAGCATTGGAAGCGACGTGATCAGCATGGCTGCCGCGAGCAATATCACCGCCAACACGCGCGGGATGCGTTTTGCAACAACTTCCATTAAGATTGTTCCTCCTTTTTGATTAGATCTGCTTGATTATTCTCGCTCGATTGGGATAACAGCCTCATCACTTTACAGTGACTGTTACCTTGGCAAATGTGCCCGACTGCGTATATGCATATACGACACATTTCCCTTTCTTCTTTGCCTTTATTGTTCCCTTGCCGTTCACCGAAGCCACACCCGGATCTGAAGATTCATAGCTGAGAGCTCTGTGCTTCGACACCTTGTGCTTCTTGCTTGCAAGGATCTGCTTCGCGCGCAGCTTGAAAGTCTTCCCTTTCTTCAAGCTCACTCTGTTTTTCTTGGCTTTGGTGGTGACCTTGCTGTGATTTCCGGCCTTGCCGCCCTTCGTCACAGCATGGGCGATCTTGGAAGTGGATACCACATTATTGTTTTTATCCAAAGCGACAACTATAAACTTGTAATACTTACCGGCCTTGATCTTGCTTCCTCCGGCTTTCTTTGCGGTATAAGAAGTCCCTTTCACCGAAGTGATCTTCTTCATTCTGCTGCCTTTACCGCACTTGCTCCCGTAGATCACGTATTTCACAGCCCCGCCGACCTTCGACCATCTTAATGTGATCGATTTCTTAGTCTGCTTCTTTGAGTGGAGGCGCAGCTTTCCGAACACTGAGCCTGCAGGATCCTTGTCGCTCTTAGCACCAACGGCAAGTATTGCCTTTTCAGCAACTTCTGCTGAAGCTCCGGGACCGAGAGCTGTACCGTCTGTTCCCATCTGCTGCGACCTGTCGCCCTCATATATGATCGCGGTAGGATACATGGAAAGCGTATGGGTCACATATTCGACTTTTCCGCCGTCCTGCTTGAATTCGAGATCGTTCAAAGCACCGCTGTCATCGACATAGCAGACTCTGGTCACCTTCCTCCAGTCCGGGATCTCACGAGTCACGGTATAATTGCCGGCCGCGAGTCTGGATATCTCGGTACGATACATGTTGATGGCCTCAACGGCGAAAACTTCACAGTCGCTATTTTCGAGTCCTTTGATCGTGCTTTTATCTATCCTTCTGTCATTGATGAAGTAGTGCTCAGTATCTGTCTCGATGCTGTTCTGGAAGTTAGTTCCCGTGACAGAAGTCTTTCCCGATGGAGACCTCATCACAGTGTCATCGTAGTGCTCCATGATCTTCTCGATCAGGCAGATGCCCTGTACTGATGCGCAGCTGAAATGATTGTAGAAGGACTTAGGCAGTCCGCTCTCTGAATGGTCTTTGACCGTGAGAGGGAACGGCTCAATGCCGTACTCAGTACCATCAGGTCCGTAAGCACTCATTATCTGCACAACATAGTTGCAGTCCTCGATCAGATCAACATCGATCTGCGCTACATTCTGACCGTATTCATTCGTAACTACGTTACTCGTAGTAACAATGGTCTCCAGCGGGCTTGTCAGCTTTACGTCCACCCCGTCAGCATACGAAAGGATAGTTTCGACGGTCCCGTCTTCCGTGAGATAGACAGGTATCTTGCACCTGACCCTCTTTCCGGTGGTTTTATCCTTCTGCGGAGATGCCAGCTTGCCTATGAGAAACATGTCCCATATCTCGCCGGACTCCTTGATGTCTTCCGGCATCTGTCCGCTTTCAGTGAGGCGGATATACTGATGCCGGTTAGATGTAGCGATCACGAACTGAGTCTCATATGCCGAGATCATGTAGTTGTGACCGCGGATAAGCTCAGCTCCGGATATCAGCTGTGTTGCGTGCGGTGTCCCCTCGCTGTCCGTAAATACCCCCATATGAGAAGTAAAATATCCTTCGATCTTCTGGGTAGTGCTGTTGTAGAACTCAAAAGTCACAGGATCGCCGGTGTAATAATACAGCTGAAACGAACCGTCTTCAGTCGGTGCATACTGTATGACAGGGATATCCGGCAGGGTGACTTTTTCTGTCTCATACACGAGCTGGTAGTCTCCCTGCTCGTATGCCGCTGCTCTGGCCTTAGCGATGCCGCCGGCTGACGGCAATGCAGTCTCATCTTCTGAGAAGTCCTCTGCAGCCATCATCCCGTGAACTGAGAACTCCCCGTCAGCTACAGGGACCGCGTTCTCAGGTGCCGCCTGCAAAGCAGTGTCATCCGCATAGACGGGTGCACTGCACAGCATCAGCAACAGCATCAGCACGCAGAACACGAACAGCATGATTATTCTGTTTGATCTCAGGACGCTTTTCATTTTACCTTGACCTTTTTGCCTGCATTCTTCTTGGTGAAGATAGTCTTATACTTCTTGACGAGCTTCTTATTTACCTTCTTGCTGCCCGCCTTCACCTGCACAGTCTTGACCTTGGAGCTCTTGAGTGAACCCTTGACTGATTTCTTTGTCAGCTTGCTGCTCTTTACCACTACGGTCTTTACGTTCGTTCCCTTGAACGCTGCTTTGCTGATCTTCTTGACACTCTTACCGAGCTCGACTGTTGTTACGCTCTTCGTTGTTCCCTTTGCTTTGGCGATGGCTTTCTTCAAGCTTGAAGCGCTGACAGTCTTTGTGTTGACAACGACCTTGGTTGCCGGCTTTGCCGGTGCAGCGTCAGGAGTCTTCACTCCGTCCTTTTTAGCTTTGTTGAATGTATCGGTGGCAGTATTCAGAGCAGTTGTCAGCTCGTTTACCTGATCCTGCTTCGCGCCTCCGGCTGCTGCATTCTCTGCTGCTTCGATCGCGTCGTCGAGAGCCTTCTTCTCTGCAGCTGTAACATACTTTTCCTTAGGATCCACATCCTTGCCGTCTTCAGATACCTTCACGCCGTTCTCTGCATCCTTGGCATCCTCAATAGCGTAGACAAGATCTTCTATATCTACTATTGAATTCTGTGTTATGTAATCAGACGGCTCTACAGGCACCTCACCGGCGAAGGAGAAACGCCACTGATTGTAGCCGGTTACATTATTTTCAGGGATGGCCATGGCCTCCAGCACTCCGCTCTTCTTGTCTCCCGAATCAGGAGTGAATATCGCAACAGGGCACTTGCTGTTCTTCCAGTCCTGTCCATAAGGCTTTCTCTGGATCTTGAACAGGTCATCATTGATCTTGGACATATCGGTATTATCACTGAAGGTGATGTCCCATTTGTAGACCGAATCGGTTGTTCCCGCTACTACTCTTCCGGATGCAGGATTGATAGATACCTTTGTTATAACTGGTTTATTCTTATTTCCGTATTTTTTTGCATTGTCATAGACAGTCTGAGCTGCCTTAAGATCAGTCTCAGCAGCATCTACTGCTTCCTGTGTTGCCGAAGCGTCATTCGCGACTCCTCTTGCTGCGGTTATCGCATCGGCAAGAGCCTGCTTTTCTGATGCCGTAACATATTGATCAGGAAAAGCTATATCGTTTCCGTCTTCTGAGATCTTAATGCCTGTCTGGGTCTCGTTTGCTGCCTGTATGGCGTCATTTAGATTGCTCTTATCAGCCTGCTGTCCCGGCTGCGGATCATCTCCGCCTTCCGGTGTACCAAATGTAAGCTGGATGTTCGGACGAGCACTCTTGAATGCCCATCTGTCATCGCCCGAGTAAGAGAGATCTGCCACAGTACTGTCATTTCCGTCGCGAGTAGAAAGAGCAGTTACCTTATCATGGTCAGGTTGTCCGCTTTTCACATAGGTCTCGCCGTAATAAGTAAGCGAAGTGACCTGAGCCGATGATGAAGTGATACCGGTAACGATCACCAGATTACCCTTGGCCATCTCATACTCAAAAGGATCATTAAGCTCTATTGTCTCCCATCCCTCAG
>SVCR01000210.1 GCA_015058265.1 Clostridiales bacterium | reverse complement strand
ATTATGTCAAGCTCTACTATCTTATCGCTGAAACCGAACATAACGGCTTCGCCTACCCTCATGGAAACGAATATGATTATTACAGCATATAGGGCTATCTGCAGACCGAATACAAATGCGTTCACCAGCACAATAAGAGCATTTATGGCAAAGGTAATATCATTTATACCAAGATGAGGGAACCACCGGTATTTTATTACCTTAGCGAGCGAATCAGTTCCTCCTGACGAGAAACCTGCCTTGAAAGTGAGACCGTTGGATACTCCGAAAACTACTCCGCAGAATACAGCAACCAGAAAGAGGTCATCGCTTTCTATCAGCACTACATGATTCATGTCAAGTATAAGCTGGATAGTCGGATAAGAAAGAGACATCAGTATGATCTTTCTGACTTCCTTGAATCCCAGAAATACCCAGACTATTAACAGTACTGTCAGTGCGAGCGCGTAGTAAATTAACGAATAATTCATCCCGGTCAACTGTTGTACGATCCTTGCTATACCGGTTATCCCGCCGAAAGTAAGGCCGTTCGGGATCAATATGCCTATCGTTCCCAGAGAACCTATGACGACGGCAAGCAATGCCAGAGCTATCTCCTGAGCTCTTGCCTGGAATCTGGTCATGCCATGGAGCTCAGGGTCCATGGCGTATATCTCGTTGACTTTTTTGTTTGCAGCAGCTTCCTTCTCGAGCTTTTTATCAAGAGAGCTGACCGCTTTGTTTTCATCATTGTTATTCATCATTTGCCACCTTGTCTGAATATGATCAGTTAATGATCTCCGCAGTATACTCCTTGCCGAATTTGTCTACTACTATGGCAGCAAAATTGCCGCCCGAAATAAAGCTGATGCTGTCATCCGCTGCGTCAAAAATATACCTGCTTTCAAAAGTGCCGTCATAATCCGGATCTATCATTATATGATCGGCAAACTGCAGCCGGTCAGTACCGAGTGCCTCTTCTACGTGACCGCGGTCTTTCATCTGGATGGAACCGGTATCGATGTCAGGCATGAGGTCTTTGAGCCTGCACTTGTACAGTGTTCTTCCGTCTTCAAGAGCATCCCTGCTCAGAACCTCTACGTCCGCCCTTCCGCTGCAAGGCTTTACATCTTCAAGCCTCGTGAATCTGAATTCCGCACCGGCCTTTCTGAGCCTGCGCCTTGACATTGCAGCAGCCATCTCTTCACTGTCACATGCTATCCATCTGCGTCCGAGCAGGTGCGCGGCTTCAGGAAGACTTCCGCTTCCGCAGAAGAAATCTCCTGCGAGATCCCCTTCCATTGTAGATGCTTCTATTATCCGCTTCATGAGCTCAAGAGGCTTCTGTGTCGCATATCCGGTGCGTTCTGCCGAAGTACGTCCCACCATGTCTATGCTCCATACATCTTTCATGTTGACGAGAGTATACCATCCGCCCTCGTCCTTGTATTCAGCGACGCCCCTGAACCTGTAAGGCTTGCGGTCTCTGTTGTACGACTTCTCCTTCGGCACGTTGATGCGGTATTTTGAAGTCTTTGAATACACCAGTATCGTATCATGCTTGCGTGCGAAATGCCTCTTTCCGGAGCCTCCTGATTTGTACTGCCAGATTATCTCGTTCACAAAGTTCTTTTCACCCATCAGCTCATCGAGTACAAGCTTGATATAGTGTGATGAGTGCCAGTCAAGATGAATCCACATCAGTCCGTCATTTGCGAGAAGCTCCTTCATCATGAGGAGCCTTACTGTCATGTTCTCTATATAGTATTCAAGGCTGCGGTCAAACTTGTCGTCATATGCCAGATGATGCACCTTATGACTTGCTCCGTGTGAATCCTTCACGCTTACCGACGCGTTGAAACTAGAGCGTGTAAAGAACGGCGGATCAATATAGATAAGTCTGAATGCACCTGCATAACCGCGGTCAAGCAGCTGCTTCATGTACTCCAGATTATCCCCGAGACATAATTCGCAGCTGTCCGTGCCGGGATTTTCCTCCGCAGTTGTAATAGAGCCATGCACATCCCCGTACATGGCTCTGCCTTTATTGATACCCTCAAGTATTTGTTCGATCACTGTCATATCAGTTGAGTACTTCTACACCGTCAAATACGACGCCAATCATTTCTTCAAGCTCAGCGCTCACACTGAGAACGAAATCTATACCGGATTCCTTGGAGATGATCTTGATTTTCTCGATGAAACTAGGAAGCACTTCGAGAGCAAAATCTCTGTGCCTCATGATACCGTCAAGGAAAATCGTCTCGATATCATTGTCAGAACTCATGATACCAAACAGGAAACCGATGTACTCATCTTCATTGGTAATGTGCGGGAAGTCCTCCATGCACACAACTCTGATCTTGTAATCAAGATCGTAGATAAGTCTGGAATTTTTATTTATAAATACGATGCTGCCTCTGGCTGTCTGGACTGTCTCATTTGCTAGTTCGATCATTCTTTTGGTCTTGCCGCTTCCTTTATGTCCAATCAAAAGCTTCACCATAGGTCAGTACCTCCTCTTTTTTATCAATAGAAATATTTTTTTCATTTTACAACAGCAAAATTACATATTCAATGAAATGCCCCGCCTTTTTTTTAAGGCAGGGCATTTAATTTTAAACAAATTGTCAAACAGCAGAATGCTGACTATGCTTCAGCAGCCTCTGCAGCCTTCTGTGCTCTGAGTTCCTTGACAACGTCGTCGATTCTGTGAGCGACATTGCGGAAATCATCCTCGAGATATCCTCTTGTTGTCATCGGAGCTGTTCCGATACGTACGCCGGATGTCTGGAATGGTGATCTCTTCTCGTTAGGAACGCAGTTCTTGTTGAGTGTGATGCCTACCTCGTCGCATGCTGCCTGGAGTTCCTTGCCCGAGAACGGCTCATCGAGGAGATCGAGCAGGAATACGTGGTTGTCTGTTCCGCCTGTAACGATCTTGTAGCCCATCTTGATGAATTCATCAGCGAGTGCTGCGCAGTTGAGTCTTACCTGACGAGCATATGTCTTGAACTCAGGCTTAAGAGCTTCCTCAGCGCATACAGCCTTACCTGCGATGATATGGCAGAGAGGGCCGCCCTGTGCATATGGGAATACTGCGGAGTCTACTTTCTTAGCGAGATCAACTCTTGCGAAGATCAGGCCGCCGCGAGGTCCTCTGAGTGTCTTATGTGTAGTTGTTGTAACGATGTCAGCATATCCGAATGGTGTTGGATGCTCACCTGCAGCTACAAGACCTGCGATATGAGCCATATCTACCATGAAGTATGCTCCGACTTCCTTAGCGATCTCTGCAAATGCAGGGAAGTCGATGATTCTTGCGTAAGCAGATGCTCCTGTAAGGATCAGCTTAGGCTTGAACTCAAGAGCTTTCTTTCTTACGTCTTCCATATCGATGCGGCCGTTTTCGTCAACATCATAGGAGATGACGTTATACAGCTTGCCGCTGAAGTTTACGCCGGAACCGTGTGTGAGGTGTCCGCCGTTGTCGAGGCTCAGACCAAGGACTGTGTCGCCCGGCTCAAGCACTGCCTTATATGCAGCGAAGTTTGCCTGTGAACCTGAATGAGGCTGAACATTAACGTGATAGTCTGTGTTGAACACTTTTCTCCAGAGGTCGCAGCAGTACTCTTCAAGTTCGTCTACGATAATCGTTCCGCCATAGTATCTGCCCTTGTTTCCGGAATATCTTTCAATCGGCTTCTGCGGGTAGCCTTCTGCATACTTCCATGAGAGGCAGCTTCCGCAGGCAGCCATTACAGCCTCGGAGCAGTAGTTTTCAGATGCGATGAGCTCTACATTGTTCTTCTGTCTCAGATATTCTCTGTTTACGAGATCTGCGACTTTCTCGGAACTTTTGCTGATTTCCTCAACTATCATCTGATTATAGTTGCTGTTGTCATTACCGTTTCTGTCAAACATACGCCGATCCTTTCTCTCCTT
>SVCR01000209.1 GCA_015058265.1 Clostridiales bacterium | reverse complement strand
CCGGAGCCTCTGCGGGGAAGACCGAACAAACCGCACTACGTTGAACATGTCGTCAGGCGTATGGCGGTGATAAAGGGAGAAGACTACGAAACCGCATCCCGCATACTTACGGAAAACGGGATGAGATTCTTTGGTATCGAGAAATGAAGAAGAACAGAATAATACACGGAATAATCGACAGCGGACTTATCGAACCCGGCTCATGGATCGTGGCAGCGGTTTCCGGCGGCCCGGATTCCCTGTGCATGCTCCATGCTCTGGCAGAGATCGCCGATCAGTTCGACCTGACCCTGGTCCCTGTGCATGTGAATCACAAGCTCAGGAAAGAAGCTGATGAGGAAGCGGATAATGTTGTTGAGATATGCGACAGGATGGGACTCGAATGCAATGTGTTCGAGGCTGACTGCGAAGCTTTGGCCAGGGATATGAAGATATCCACCGAAGAGGCGGGCAGGAGTATTCGTTATGAGATCTTCGATGAAGTCGCGGCGCAGATCGAGGCCGAAGGTATCCAGCGCAACAAGATACTCATCGCTGTTGCGCATAACGCGGACGATCAGAGCGAGACAGTGCTCTTCAGACTGCTGAGGGGGACAGGAGCCCACGGACTGGCGGGAATGCCTGCGATGAGGAGCTCTGATTCCGGCTACATGATAGTCAGGCCGCTGCTTTTCGCTGAACGCAAGGAGATAGAACAGTACATCAGGGACAATCATCTCAAGCCGAATATCGACAAGTCGAATGAGGGGACGGATTATACCCGCAATCGGATCCGCAATGAGCTGATACCTTATCTTGAGAAAAATTACAATCCTAACATCAAGGAGACCCTGAGGAGGTTTGCCAGACTTGCGGATATGGATGACTCTCTGCTGTCTGATGTGGCATTCGCCACGATGGACGGACATATCAATATCGACGAGAGGAACAATAAAGTCATCCTGGATATCTCAGAGATGAGAGAGACTCCGCCTGCCATCACCGGCAGGATAGCGGGGCTTGTCCTTCAGACCCTGAGGCTGGAGGCGAACGCCAGCTATGAATTGATAGCGGCTATTATGGGTCTGATATATACGGATAACCCTTCGGCTTCTCTGGATATGCCGAACGGCTACAGGGCCTACAGGGAGTATGACAGCATCATCTTCACCGATGCCGATGAGGACATAGTGATAAGGCCTGACGAGGGACTGAGGATGATTCCGCAGGTCATGATGATCAAAGACTATGATCCCGATGAGGATGTGATGTATGCTGCGTTCGACTTCGACAAATTCAACGAAGATCATCCGGGACGGGTCGGCGACATAAAGCTCAGGACCAGGCAGGAAGGTGACTATCTGCCGATCAAAGGCGGCAGCAAGAAGATACAGGATCTGCTCGTTGATTCCAAGGTCATGAAGAATGCCAGAGACAGCATCCTCCTGGTCGCGATAGGCAGCGAAGTGCTGTGGGTGCTTCCGAGCAAGTATTTCAGCGGCAGGAAAGAGAAAGAAAAGGGTAGGTTTTCACAGAAATATCATATTTCTGAATCAACAGAACGAGTACTATTCATTGAAATAGCGGATAACATGTGCTAAAATTTGTGTCTAGGCCACAAATTTTGCCTTGATAATTGGGCGCATTTTTAATCATATCGCTTTGACCGTATTAGAAAGGGACTTTGCAACATTGAAAAACACCGGACGTAACATAGGAATATATATTCTGGTATTTATAGCAGTTCTCTCGATCTCGATGCTTTTCAGGAACATGGGATCGGGAACCGACTCCAAGGAAATCAAATTCTCTCAGTTCGCCAGACATCTGGAGAACGGCGATTATGAGAAGATCAGCATAAATGACCGTGAGCTCGTAGGGACCAAGAGCGGCGGCAACGAGGAAGTTGCATATGCTCCGTCAGCTCTTGAAATAAACTGGCTGGAGAATACCATCCTGTTCCCGATGCTCGAGGAGAACAAGATAGAACTTGACAGTAAACCGCCGCAGAGTGAGTATAATCTGTTCAACTTGCTGCCGACCATATTGATGGTCGTAGCGATGGGATTCCTGTTCTACTTCATGCTGAGTCAGGGAGGCAACAAACAAGCCTTCCAGTTCGGCAAGAACAGGGCCAGACTGTATAAGGGTGACGGCAAGGTCATCACATTCAAAGACGTAGCCGGACTTGAGGAGGAGAAGGTCGAGCTTTCTGAGATCGTTGACTTCCTCAAGAATCCGATCAAATATGACAAACTCGGAGCCAGGATACCTAAGGGCGTATTGCTCGTAGGACAGCCTGGTACAGGTAAGACATATATCTCCCGTGCTACAGCAGGAGAAGCGGGTGTACCGTTCTTCACTATCTCCGGTTCCGACTTCGTAGAGATGTTCGTAGGTGTCGGAGCGTCAAGAGTAAGAGACCTGTTCAACGAGGCGAAGAAGAATGCGCCGTGCATCGTATTCATCGATGAGATCGATGCTGTAGGAAGAAGAAGAGGAGCCGGCCTCGGCGGCGGAAATGATGAAAGAGAGCAGACTCTCAACCAGCTGCTCGTAGAGATGGACGGATTCGACGGCAATCTCGGTATCATCATCCTCGCTGCTACCAACAGACCGGACGTTCTCGACCCGGCTCTGCTGAGACCGGGCAGATTCGACAGGCAGGTCGTAATAGGCATGCCGGATATCAGGGGAAGAGAAGAACTGTTCAGGCTCTACACCAAGAACAAGCCTCTTGACGATGATGTGTCTCCGGAGATACTCGCTAAGAGGACTCCGGGCTTCTCACCGGCAGATATAGAGAACCTGATCAACGAAGCAGCTCTGCTGACTGCGCGCAGGAACGGTACCAAGATCAGAATGGATGAGATCGAAGAGGCTACCACCAAAGTCATGGCAGGACCTCAGAAGAAGTCCAGAGTCATCTCCGAAGCGGAGAGGAAACTCACTGCTTACCATGAAGCAGGTCATGCGATCGTCATGAGAGCCACTCCGGATGCCGATCCTGTTCATCAGATCACGATCATCCCGAGAGGAATGGCCGGAGGCTTCACGATGTGGCTGCCTGAGGAGGACAGATTCTTCGAGACAAGAGGTCATATGATCGACACGATCAAGCACCTCCTGGGCGGAAGAGTCGCAGAAGAGCTCAAGCTCGATGATATCTCCACAGGAGCAAGCAATGACCTTGAGAGAGCGACAGGTATAGCGAGACAGATGATAACCAAATACGGTTTCAGTGAGAAGCTCGGTCCTGTATCCTTCAGCTCCAGTGATGAGGTGTTCCTCGGAAGAGATTTCTCCACCAGACAGAATTATTCTGAAGAGGTCGCTTCTGAAGTGGATCGCGAGATCAGAAGACTTCTCGGAGAGTGCTATGCTGAGACACGCAGGATACTTCAGGAGCATGATGATGCGTTCGAGAGAGTAGCTCAGGCACTCCTTCTCGTAGAGACACTCGACGGAAGTCAGTTCGAGAGACTCTATACAGGCGAGATCGATCCTGAAGGCATCAAGCAGGAAGTGGAAAATCAGAACAAAGAGATCGCTGACCGCAATAAAGAAGAGGCTGAGGAAAGCCGCAGGCTCGAAGAGGAGAAGCGCAAAGAGATCGAAGCTCAGATGAAAGAGCTTCAGGACCGCGCCCGTATCTCGATTTCCTGGGAAGAAGACGGAGCCAAAGACAATAACGGCGGATATGAAGAATACAGAAGGCCGACCGACAGACGCCGCGCTGATGTAGTTGAACCGGTCGACAGCGCTGACAGCACTGATGTAGTTGAACCGGTCGACAGCGCTGACAACACTGATGATAAAGGCGTATCCGGCAGCATCAGTAATGACGGCAAATCCGGTGACACGGAAGGCAGCGATTCGTCTGACAGCACCGAGGAATGATCTTATGCAGTAATGATCTCCGGAGCTTGTCGCCGCGAAGGATCGCCG
>SVCR01000208.1 GCA_015058265.1 Clostridiales bacterium | reverse complement strand
TATGCAGCTGGATTTTCATTATTATGCGACATATTGCGCTGCGATCCTTTCCGGGTACACGCACGAGGACAGCGTGGCGATAGCATACAGTGCACAATTCGTGGACTGTTGTTCACGCACCCTTCTCAAGAGGATCAATGGTCCGGATAGCGCTGCAACGACTCAGCTGCAGCTTGAGATGATGGACACCAAGCTGGATCCGATCGGACTGCAGGATATAACCAGGATATGGGCTTCTTTTCATTTCCTTCCGGGAAATCTGCTTGCAAAGCGTGATCACTGCAGCCGCAGATATCTCAGGAAGTACAGGCTCATATGTAAACCAAACGGACCGCTGCTGGTCGATACCGTTGAACTCGCGCGGGGCAAGAGCCTTCAGGCTGCTGGGCTCGCGATGCATATTCTGGCTGATACCTGGGCGCATATGTATTTTGCCGGCACTCCGTCTTATGCGATCAATAATACTAATAATTATTTCTTTGAGATCGTACCGGATGGAGACGGTTTTGCCGAGAGGCCTGTCAGATTCAATCACAATCCGAGTTCTCCGGATGACCCTGAGCAAGGGATATACACCAACAGCATCCGGCAGGCTACGGAAAATACAGTCATGAATCTCGGGCACGGAAGAGCCGGACACCTTCCTGACTACAGCTTTGCGCGTTACAGATATACCCCTGCCTGGGGAGAGTACAGAGAAGTCGTCAAGGACAACCCGACGGAGTATTATCATGCTTTCTGCCAGATGATATATGCGTTGAAATACCTTAACGGTAAGAACGAAACATTCGAGACCGAGAAGTATGATGAAGCTGCCGCTGCTCCATGGAAGGAAGAGATAATGGAGATATTGTGCAAGCGTCAGCTCAATGCAGAAGAGGATTGGAAGAGGTTCGGAGAGAAACTCTCGGGACGTGAGATAGAAGACTTCGATATAGATAAATATCTGGAAGAATATATGGCTGCCGCAGGTGATGATAAAGACGAGACGTTCCTCGGAAAATTCATACTGGCGGCGCTCGCTCAGAAGAGCATGGTGACCAATAAGATATTCACATCGGGAAGTTTGCTGGCGGGAATCTCGGTTGATTTCAACAGAAGGGGATTCCGCGGGATCAGGGACTTCCGTAAACTCGTAGAGGAAGCAGCAAAAACTGAAGTTGAAGACGTGTCAGGAATAAGGGCGGATCAGGATGACTAAGCTGCAGAAATTACAAAATTCATTCATAGGGCTGATAATGATCCTTATCGGCGCAGGAATGCTGTACAAACCTCAGAGCTGGCTGGGGTTCGCCGTGAGGCTGCTCAGCGTTATGCTTATTGTGGGAGGACTCCGATATCTGGTCTATTATATAGATATCGCGAGGTCGATGGTCGGCGGAAGATCGGTGCTTTACAGAGGGATCCTGATGCTCGATGCCGGAGCGCTGACACTCTCGATGACCAGCAGATCAATGTTCTATCTCATATTGTATCTGGCAGGAGCTCATATGTTCGCCGGAGTCGTAGAGCTGATGAGAGCGCTCGAGCAGAGACGCGTAGGATCACCTGCATGGAGATTCAGAGCTGCGGTCGGATCTGCCAATGTCGCTTTGGCTGTCGCGGTAGTTGCGGGCGGTTTCGCATTTCATTCTGAGACTATTGTTGTATATGTATATGGCGCAGGATTGATATATTCCGGTTTGCTGCGTATCATTTCGGCATTCAGGAAGACCGCAATAGTATATATCAGGTAGATCGGATAAGTGCCGGGGTCCGCCGCTGACCCTGTCCGTATCTGACAGCGTCCGGATCAAGCCCGGAGAGGTGTTGTTCTTTAATAATATTTAAGCGTCGCGGAGGTCTCTGAAGCGGCGTGTTTTATTGATAACAACATATCGATATGGTAAAATTATTATTCAGAAAAACTATGCCAAAGGCATGAAAAATCAACAGTAAGAGCCTTTTTACAACGGAAGCCAAGCACGTTATTGCTACGTTAATGTTATTGCTGAATGTCTATTTCGGTATTATTGATTAATATAACAGAGAGGAACAGCATTATGGACAAGAAAAGAACTAAAATGCGCAGGGCCGGATCTCTGATCCTGACCATCTGGCTGTGCATCGCACTTCTCCCTGTGGGCGTGTATGCACAGGACCTTCCTGCAGAGGAACCGCAGGAGGATCAGGAGGTCGTACTTGATCAGAGCGACATCGTTGAATCCGGTGACTATTATGCAGAGGACTCGGAAGAGGCTGCGATGGAGGGCGAAGCCTGCATACATGAGATTCAGGTGGTAGAAGAAGTTCCTTCTACATGCCAGAAGGCCGGAGTCAAGAAACACAGCGAGTGTACTAAGTGCGGTGCGCTGTTCGACATCACGACCAATGAAGAGATCAGCATGCAGGATCTCATTCTGCCTTTGGCAGAGCACACATGGGATGGCGGAGTGACTGTCCGCCCTGCAACAAAGACTCAGAACGGCATCGTCAAATATACCTGCAGCGTATGCGAAGCGTCATATGAAGAGGAGACTTATTATGAAGAGCGCCCTGCAACGGCAAAGTCCTTCACCCTTGACGGCAACAAGCTGCAGTTCAGCTCTAAAGTCGCTAAGCAGGTGCCTTCTTTCATGAAGGATGCCAACATCAATCATATATGGGTCAAGGCAGCCAAGAAGAAGATGACTCTCAATTGGGATCTTGCCAAGAACATGAAGGTCGTTGACGGAATCATCATTCTCCGTAAGACGGGTAAAGAGAAGGCCTATAAGGAGATCAAGAGGATACAGTTCAAGAAGTATCAGAATGGGATCGCTAAATGGGATCCGTCTGTTAAATACGTCGATAAGACGGCCAAGAAGAAGAATACCCCGTATTCATATATCGTCGTTTCATATTTAGCAGAGGATAGTATAGTTTACATCTCCCACTGTTCTGATTGGGCTGCAGGACAGACATCAGCCAGCAAGCTGAAGACCGTAAACAAGGCTTCTATCAATAAGAAGTCCGCAGATCTCCAGGTAGGAGGTACTGTAACTCTTAATCTTAAATATTCTAAGCCTAAGAAAACTTACAATGCTAAGAATTTCCGTTGGTATTCTGACAATAAAGCAGTAGCTAAGGTCAACAAGAAGGGCAAAGTCACAGCTACGGGAGTCGGCAGGACAACGATCCGCGGCAGGCTTTCGAGTGGTACAGATATCACTTGTACTGTCAGAGTTGTCGGCGCTTTCACACCGGGAACACCTTCCCTTAGGGTCGACGTTGCCAATAACAGCAGCATTTCGCTCGTATGGACCAAGGCGAAATACGCGACAGCTTATGATCTGTATCAGTCCAATGACGGACTCCACTGGAAGAACCCGGTAAGGGTCAAGGGAACATCCAAGAAGGTCACCGGACTGTCACATGGACACAGGTATACTTTCTATGTCAGAGCTGTAAATGTGAACGGTAAGTATTCAGCACAAGGATACAACTCCAATGTTGTCAATCAGAAAGCAGTTATCAAGAGAAGACCTACTACTCTGAGCGGATGGCCTACATCCAAGACGCTCTCGACCGGAACTACTTTCTCAGTATCTCTGAAGATCGGCTCACCGGACGGACGTAAAGCGAACCTCCAGATGAAGAGCGGCAGCAGGTGGGTCACCAAGAAGACTGTTACACTGCCTAAGGGAGCAGGAACATCTTCAGTAAGGATCACATTCCCTAGCTCATGGTGGGGAGCAACTACAGACTGGAGACTTGTGATACCTCGCAGCAGCACATCAGAGGCCTACACAACAAAGACTCTGGTTATCAGATCCGCAAGGAGATACCAGAATCCTTCCGGCTATGTCCAGATCAGCAATTCCATCAGCAAGCACGGATACGGCCACTATGTATCCAAAGTGCTGGTAGGCAACAACAGCACCAAGTCAGATCATATCGAAGCGCTGA
>SVCR01000207.1 GCA_015058265.1 Clostridiales bacterium | reverse complement strand
CTGTGAGCACTGATCAGGGACCTCTGACAACTGCAGGTATCCGCGAGACGGTACAAGCGTGCGCGGACGCTATCGGATGGAAAGATAAATACCATGCACCGGGTACAAAGATTCTCGATGATGGAAGACTGCACGGTATAGCACTCTGTCATGCAATGGGAAGAGCAACGCTTCCGAACTTTGTAACAAGCGGTAATGCGATCGTGCAGGTCAAGCAGGATGGGAGTGCGCGTGTATTTGCAGGAATAAGCGATATAGGTCAGGGCCAGGCTACCGCGCTTAAACAGATATCTGCCGAAGCAACAGGCGTTCCTTTTGATGCTGTGTCTGTAACATGGGGCGATACAGTTGCTCCACACACAGGGGATCAGGTCGCAAGTTCAACAACGATGATGACCGGAAATGCAGTGAAGAGAGCCGGCGATGATGCGAGAAAGCAGATAATCGAAGTTGCGGCAAGACTTCTCAACGAACCTTCAGAAAATCTCGTGGCTGAAAACGGATTTGTAAGAAGCACGGCAGACCCGGAGAAGGTCATTCCGATCTCAGGCGTCATCAAGTCACCTGGTGTAAAGGTCGTGACCGGAAGAGGGACATGGTCCATTACAGACGAAGTTGCGTCACCAAGATCACTGGTTGTAACAGCTTGCGAGGTAGCTGTTGATCCCGGAACAGGCAAGGTCGAACTGCTGAACATGGTGCAGGGCACTGACTGCGGCCGTGCCATCTGCAAGAGCAGAGTTGAAGGGCAGCTGGATGGTGTTCTCTCCGGCGGAGTCGGATACGTACTCACCGAGGACTGTGCAATAGATTATGGTGACAAAGGAAGGATCATGAATCTGAATCTTTACGATTATAAGATGCCTACGGCACTTGACTGTGTGGATATTCTGCAGCCGGGCATCATCATGGAATTTCCTGATGAAGTCGGACCTTATGGCGCAAGAGGCATGGGCGAGGCAACGCTGTCAGCAAGTGCGCCTGCAATCCTCAATGCTGTATATAACGCAACGGGCATCAGATTTGATTCAACACCACTTACCTGTGACAAGGTACTTAAGGCGATCAAACAAAATAAGTCAATAAGGTAGTCAGTAGAAAGGATGAAGTAGGTATGAGAGTAGAACAAAAAGAATACATCGTTCTAAATGTCAATGGTATCGACCGCAAGTTCACAGTAGGCGAAGACAGGGCAGATGTCAGACCGTCTGAAACTCTTGCGGAGACACTGAGGAACAGACTTGACCTCACAGCGGCAAAAATCAGCTGTGACAAGGGTGCCTGCGGATGCTGCACAGTCATTGTTGACGGTGAAGCAACTGCCAGCTGCAGTACACTGACTGTCGAATGCGATGGTGCGCATGTGCTTACACTTGAAGGACTTGAAGATCCGGTAACTGGAGAACTCGATCCGCTTCAGCAGGCATTCATCGATCACACAGCATTTCAGTGCGGATACTGCACACCGGGCGTCATAATGACGATCAAGGCGCTGCTGATGAAGAATCCGCATCCGACCGAAGAGGAACTGAAAGAAGCCCTCTCGGGCAATTATTGCAGATGCGGCTCACACCACCAGGTCGTTGAGACCGTAATGGGACTGACCAGAGAGGAGGCATAACATGGCAGAATACAGACATCTTGGAAAGAACCAGCCTAGACTTGCTGCCAGGGATATCGTTACCGGCAGAGCTAAGTATGCGGCAGATGAGAAGATTGCGGGTATGCTCTGGGCCAAAGTCCTGAGAAGCCCTTATGCGTACGCAAAGATCATCGATATCGATACAAGTAAAGCAGAGGCTCTTGCGGGTGTAAAGGCTGTGATCACATATAAGAATGCGCCTCACTGGAAGGCCGGAATGATCGTGCCTCACAAACATCTTCTGACAGATACGGTCTACTTCATCGGCGATGCAGTAGCACTCATCGCTGCTGAGACAGAAGAGATCGCAGATGAGGCCAGAGACCTTATCAGGGTGGAATATGAGGAACTTGATCCGATCCTCTCAATCGAGGACTCGATGAAAGAGGATGCGCCTCAGCTTTACCCTGAGATACCGGGAAATGTTGCAGACTATGAGCCGTTCGCAAATCAGGGGATGGCGCTTACTCAAGAACAGGTCGGAGATGTCGAGGCGGGCTTTGCCGAGGCAGATGTTATCCATGAAGTGACAACGGTACTAGAAAATGCGCAGAACCCTCTGCCACCTGAATCGCCGGGAATCATCGCTGAATGGCAGGATGAGGACTACGTTACAGTCCGCGGATCGATGTCCAGTAACGGCCTTTGCAGGATGATGAACTCCGGATGCATAAACCTTCCGATTTCCAAGATGAGAGTTATCTCGTCATATGTCGGAGGAAGTTACGGCTCAAAGCATTTCTCCAGCAACGGACTCATCATCCACTACGCTGCCGCTTTGTCGAAGGCAACAGGAAGGCCGGTCGGACTCTTCTATGACAGAGAAGAACACCTGACATGCCAGACAACAAGGATGAATTCGATTGGTAAATATAAGATCGGAATGAAGAAGGACGGAACCATAACCGCGATCAAGGGAGAATGGACCGGTGAAGCGGGCGCTTTCAACGGTGAGCACTACATGATCATCGCGGTAGGTCTCATCTCGCAGGGAGTGCTTGCGCAGAGCAAGAATGTGGATATTTCCACTAAGATCGTTCTTACCAACCGCCAGACCAGCGGAGCTTTCAGAGGATACGGCTATCTTGAGAACGCAATTCACATCAGCAACGCTTTGTATCAGACTCTCGAGAAGATCGATCTCGACCCTGTCGAATACTTCCGCAGGAACAGGCTCAAAGTCGGTGATGAATTCTTCCACGCATATATGTGTTCGGGAATGGTCAAATCAGCAGGACCTGATGCTCTTGAGATGATCAACAAAGGTGCTGAGAAGTTCGAGTGGGATAAGAGATGGAAAGGATTCGGCGTTCCTACCTATGAAGATGAAAATGTCGTCAGAGCAGTTGGCGTAGGATTCTGCGGACAGAGTGACGTAGGCGAGCAGCTTGCGAATGAAAATGTAATGCTTACTTTCGATGGAGGCATCACAGTCAGCTGCGTGGCTACCGAATTTGGCCCGGGAACAAGAGATGTCATGAGGAAAATCGCGGCAGAAGCCTTTGATGTAGATCTCAGCATGGTCAGAGTTTCTGATTCTGACAGTATGGCAGCACCGTATGAATGGGGAAGCACAGGATCAAGAAGCACCTATTCCATGGGTACGGCAGTACTTATGGCATGTGAGGATGCCAAGAAGCAGCTTTTCGCAAGAGCTGCTCAGATATTCCACTGCCCGCCTGAAGCGCTTACGACAAAGGACGGCATGATATCTATAATCGGACACCCTGAAGCAACTATTCCTTGGATCGCTGCTATAGGATTTAACGGCAGCATCACGGGCGTCGGAAATTTCGGCGGAGAATACAATGTCCTCGTTCAGCAGGTCCAGTTCATCGAAATGGAACTGGACAAGAAGACCGGTAAGGTGACAGTGCTTGAACAGCTCTGCTCTACAGACTGCGGACAGATCGTAAATCCTGACGCACTTAAGGGACAGCTGGATGGTTACTTCCCTGGTATAGACATGGCCATCAGAGAAGGAATGATCTGGGATAAGGACGGCAGGATCGTCAACCCTAACATGATCGATTATAAGACCAGGACCTGGAATGAGATCCCTAAACATGACAACATCATTCTTGAATCCGCTGCAGATGATAATTATGTTGGAACAAAGCCACCATATGGAGCTTTTGGTGCCGGTGAGCCGAGTCTTGCTCCGGGAATACCGGCGCTGACACTTGCTATATACAATGCTACAGGTAAGTGGTACACAACTTATCCGATCACTCCTAAGGAAATACTGGATGCTCTGAGAGAGCAGGAAGGCAGGTAATATAGATGAA
>SVCR01000206.1 GCA_015058265.1 Clostridiales bacterium | reverse complement strand
TACACAGTTGATAAGACCTCAAGCAATGCAGGAACTACTTCATATATTGATGAAAGAGCCTCGGTCGTTTCAGGAGGTACTTCATATACTGGCGAGCAGTCTTCGATCAGAGAGTATCTCGGGAGCCTGAGCAGATCATCCTCTTCAGACAAGGAGTCTCAGGGCTTCGAAAAAGAGGAAATGCCTGAAAGGAAAGAGCCAGTTCCTTTCACTTTCCGTGATCTGATATACAAAGGCTATATCTTCAACACTTACATAATCATGGAAGATCAGAACGCAGTATACATGTTCGATCAGCATGCTGCTCACGAGAGGATCAACTATGAGAAATTCACCGGAGCTTATCTCAGTACCGATCAGCTTCCTCAGCCTGTGCTCACACCTTTTACGTTAAATGTGAGCGCGGATGTTTACGAGGTCGCAAGAGAAATGCTGGAACCTCTTCAGCGTATGGGTTATGATATAAGCGATTTCGGTGCGGGTTCATTTATGATCCGCGGAGTGCCGTCATATGTGACACTCACAGAAGCCGAGGACTTTGCCCGCGCATATATGGAAGAAGCAGGTGAAGCCGGCAGCAGAAATCAAGTCGTTATAGACAAACTGATAATGAAATCATGCAAGTCTTCTGTCAAAGGCGGTGAGAAGCTGTCAGAAGGGGAGATCAGACAATTGATCAGTGATCTCTCGAAATGCACCAATCCTTATGCATGTCCGCACGGAAGACCTACATTCGTTAAATTCACTAAATATGAAATAGAAAAAGCATTCAGACGCAAATGATCACCAATATGATCAGATAAAGAAGGGGGCGTTCTGTATTTATGAAAGAAAAAAATAGAACTGTATATATAATCTCCGGCCCGACGGCGGTCGGCAAGAGTCTGATAGCGTTTTACCTCGCCAAGCGTATCGGCGGCGAGATCGTGAACTGCGATTCAGTACAGCTTTACAAATATATGGATATAGGCAGCGCGAAGCCTTCGGAGAGGGAGATGTCAGTTATAAGGCATCACCTGTATTCGATCGTCGATCCGGACTATAACATGACTGCGGCGACTTATCAGAAGCTCGCCAAAGCAGTGATCGATGATATCCTCGCAAGAGGCAGGGTCCCGATCGTATGCGGCGGAACAGGACTGTATCTCAACTCGATATTGTACGACATGAGCTTTGCAGGCAGCAAGGGAGATGCGGCCAGGAGAGAAGAGCTCGAGAAGATGGCTGAGACGAACGGAAGCGAATACATGCATCAGTTCCTCAACGCCATTGATCCTGAATCAGCTTCAAGGATACATCCTCATAACACGAGGAAGATCATAAGGGCAATCGAGGCATACGAACAGGGCAACGGCATCAAAGACCTCTCAGAATGCCCTCTGAACCCGGATTATGACTTCAGGTTCTTCGCCCTTACAATGGACAGAAACTGGCTGTATGAGCGTATAAACCGCCGTGTGGACAAGCTTATCAGTGCCGGTCTCGTTGAGGAAGTCCAGCACCTGCTTGACATGGGTTATACGCTCGAAAGCTCTGCCATGAAAGGCATAGGATATAAGGAGATCATCAATTCTATCAACGGTATGTATGATATTTACGATGCAGTTGATGAGATCAAGAAGAACACAAGGCATTATGCAAAGAGACAGCTCACCTGGCTGAGAAGGTATGATTTTGTCAACTGGCTCGAGATCACCAAGGGCGAGACCGTAGGTGCTCTTGTCGACAGGATCCTCAGCTTCCAGAATGAAGGAAAGACTATCTTCGAACTGTAAACAGGTATGGGAAGGAAGACGATAGACAGCAAAGAATACAGGAGCCACAATAAGAGCGGCAAGCCTGATAATATC
The DNA here is from genome assembly GCA_015058265.1 of Clostridiales bacterium. The sequence goes on along the minus strand of SVCR01000206.1, from coordinate 2,087 downwards.
GTAAAGAAGGAGAATGATATCTATCTCCAATGCGAGAGCATCCAGAAGGAACTCCCGTCTTTTCTGCGCTCTTACTTCTCATATCTCAAAGGCAACGTCCTTCCGATGACCAGGCTGGCCTATCTGCACGATGTCAGGTTTTTCTTTAATTATCTTATCAATGAGACTGACCTGACCAAAGCTGAGATCATGTCTAAGGTCACCTCTGAAGAGCTGAACGAGATCACCGCGCAGGATATCAACCTCTTCATAGATTACTGCCGCAAATACATGGTAGATGACGGGGACAGCATAACTGTATACGAGAACAGCAACAGATCTCTTGCCCGTAAGAAGTCTTCAATATCAGTCCTCTTCAAACAGCTCTACAGAGACGGATTCGTTGAACAGAATATCACCGATGGATTCGACCCTATAAGAGTTGCAAAGCCGGGAGAACGCGAGATCAAAGCTCTCCAGGATGATGAGGTCATGGTGATGCTCGATGCTGTCACCAACGGGACCGGGCTTACTGACCATGAGCGCAGATACTGGGAGAGGACCAAGCTGAGAGACAAAGCCATCCTCGTGATGTTCGTCACTTACGGCCTGCGTCTCAGCGAACTTCAGCAGCTCAACTTATCTTCTTTCAACTTTTCCCGCGGCGAATTCAAGATATACAGGAAGAGGGGCAAGGAATCCATCATGCCGCTCAACAGATCTGTTGTCATGGTCGTTACAGATTATATAGCGAATGAGAGGGTCAATATCGTCACCGCAAACGAATCTGAAGATGACGCTTTGTTCTTATCACTTCAGGGAAAGCGGATCACGGAAAGGGCGATAAGAGAGCTTGTCAAGAAATACACATCGATCGCGCTCAACACTTCGAGACGGGCGGGTTACAGTCCTCACAAGCTGAGGGCAACGGCGGCCACATCTCTTATAGGCCGCGGCAATTCAATATATGATGTACAGGCTTTGCTCGATCACGAGCAGGTCACTACGACACAGCTGTACGCTCAGCACAAGATGAATGTCAAGCGGGATCTCGTGAACGACATGGAATGGGAGCTGGAGCGTACAGACGATAATTAGAATATACAAGAGAGGCAGGAACGACCGAATTGGCGAAACAATACGATGAATATCTGATCAGAAACTTTGGCATAGACAGCAGGATACTCGATATAGTTGCAGAAGCTGAGAGTTCCCTTAAGGAAAGATTCGATGAGCTCGATGATATATGCGCTGTCAATCAGATGAAGGTACTCAAAGCTCATCAGGATAACCACATCAACGCGACTCATTTTGACTGGAGCACGGGCTACGGATATGACGATCCGGGCAGAGATGCAGTTGAAAGAGTCTATTCTTCTGTTTTCAATACAGAAGCCGCGCTGGTAAGGCCTAATATAGTCAACGGGACTCACGCGATCGCTGCAACGCTGTTCGGTATACTCAAACCGGGTGATGAATTGCTCGAAGCCACAGGCGCTCCTTACGATACTCTCGAAACAGTGATCGGAAAATACAGCACTGAGTTCAATGGGACGATAAAAGATTATGGTATACTTTATAACGAAGTGCCGCTGAACAGTGATCTTGATGTCGATCTCGACGCTATCAGAGCTGCTATCAATGATAAGACCCGTGTCGTTGCCATGCAGCGCTCTACGGGTTACGACTGGAGGCCGGCCATAAGCCTTGAAAGCATTCGTGCTGTTACTGAAATGGTCCACAGCATAGACAAAGACATCATCGTGATGCTCGATAACTGTTACGGTGAATTCGTGGATACTATTGAACCTACTGATTTCGGTGTCGATGTCATGGCCGGTTCACTCATCAAGAATCCGGGTGGGGGAATAGCTCTTTCCGGAGGTTATATCGTCGGCAGAGAGGATCTCATCGAGAAGATATCCTACAGGCTGACTTGTCCGGGGATCGGCGCGGAATGCGGTCTTACTTACGGGCAGAACCGGCATGTACTGCAGGGACTTTTCCTCGCTCCTAAGGTCGTTAATGCTGCTGTAAAAGGCGCGATGCTGGCCGGCGCAGTCTACGACAAGATGGGCTTCGAAGTAATGCCACCTGCTATGGCTCCG
>SVCR01000205.1 GCA_015058265.1 Clostridiales bacterium | reverse complement strand
GTTAGATTATCAAAACTCGGCAAAAATATCATAAATAAGAATAAATTTTTAGGATTGTATTGCTGTTAATTACAGACACATAACAATGTACATAAGAGCGCGTTTTCCATCTGACTGAATAAGATCCGGCGAATTGTGATCTGAACGGCGGAATTCGTATTTCCGGATGCTGCAGCGATTATTCTTCGAGTAATGGTCGAAATAACCGTTTCTTCGGATATAATATAGTGCAGAGAGGAGGCTTTATGCACGATATATGGAACCCCTGGCATGGCTGCGTAAAATGCAGCGAAGGCTGCGAGAACTGCTATATGTACTTTCTCGATCAGTCCAGGGATAAGGACGGTTCTGAAATATATCTCACGGCGAATGCGCGATATCCTCTTTCCAGAGACAGAAAAGGCCGGTACAAGATACAGAGCGGTGAGCAGATCAGTGTCTGCATGACTTCGGATTTCTTTCTGGAAGAAGCTGATCAATGGCGGGCAGACGCGTGGAATGTGATGCGCGAGCGAAGCGATGTCATATTCTATCTGCTGACCAAGAGGCCTCAGAGAGTTGCCGATTGTCTGCCTCCGGATTGGGGTGACGGCTGGGACAACATTTTTTTCAATGTTACCTGTGAGAACCAGAAGAGGGCAGACGAGAGAATGCCCATCCTTCTTGAGCTGCCTTTCAAACACAAAGGAGTGCAGTGCGCGCCTTTCATCGGTCCGGTCACGCTGGCTGAATACCTCGACAGCGGGCAGATCGAGCAGGTGATATGCGGGGGCGAGAATTACGGCGGACGCAGGCCGTGCAATTTCGACTGGGTCAAAGCCCTCCGGAGCGAGTGCGTCTCCCGGGACATCACTTTCTGCTTTGTCGAAACGGGTACGGTATTCATCAAAGACGGCAGGCAGTACAACCTTAAGGGCAAGCGCCTTCAGACCGTGCAGGCATTCAGATCCGGGATGAACTATCAGGGCAAGCCTGTCAAATTCGATCTTGTCGACAGCTGGGGACTTCCGATACCTGAGGACAGATTATACAAAAAGCACTACCGGAGACAATGCGAAGAGTGCGCGATGCGTCTTGTGTGCAACGGATGCAGTGACTGCGGCAGATGCGACTAGAAGACTCCGCATCGATGCGGATAATTAACTAAAAGGAGAACTATCAATGAGAAAATTCATATCACTCATTACTTGCTTGCTGATGATATGCCTGATATCAGGCTGCGGGGCTGTATCCGATGATCAGACAGAGATCACCGATGAACCTTCCGAAGCGGCGATGACAGCTTCGGGAAATGAATACTTTGCACAAGTCGGTCAGGACACCGTGATGGCAGAGCTCATCTTCGAGCCTGATGACGAGAGTGACTTCTGACCTGATGATGAGAGAGGTTTCTGACCTACTTGATGAAACAGCGATTAAGAATGTATAATTAATAGGTTGATAATCATGAATTTACAGCACTGATAACAAAGGAGAAACTAATGGGTAATTGCGCGGTAGTAGGGATTAACTGGGGAGATGAAGGAAAGGGCCGTATGGTCGATCTTCTGACAGAGGATTACGACGTGGTCGTACGATTTCAGGGCGGCGGAAATGCCGGCCATACGGTTATAAATGAGAAGGGCAAATTTGCGCTTCATTTGCTTCCGTCCGGTGTTTTCAGGGACGGTGTCATCAATATCCTCGGAAATGGTGTAGCTGTCGATCCGGAGAACCTGTGGAAGGAAATACAGGATGTTGCCGATAAGGGCGTTGAGATAACACCGGATTCGCTCAGAATAAGTGACCGCGCATCTCTGCTTATGCCTTGGCACAGGGAGCTTGACGGACTTGAAGAAGCCCGTCTGGCAGACAAGAATTACGGCTCGACTAAACAGGGGATCGCGCCGTTCTATTCCGACAAGTATCAGAAGAAGACCGTTCTTGCCGGCGAGCTGTTCTATCCTGAAGAGCCCCGCGCGCATATCCGTGATCTTCTTGAATGGAAGAACCTTACTCTGACAGGTGTATACGGAGCAGAGCCTTACACGATGGAGATGATGGAGGAATGGCTCTCAGACTACTGCGAGAAGATAAAGCCATATGTATGTGACACAGGGCTCCTTCTCAAACAGGCACAGGAAGAAGGCAAGAAGATACTCTTCGAGGCACAGCTCGGTGCACTGAGAGATCTCGATTACGGTATATGTCCTTACACTACATCTTCCAATACCCTTGCAAAATACGCTCCTATCGGATCAGGAATACCTTCGGCCGAAGTGGATGAGATAATAGGCGTGGTCAAAGCATACTCGACATGCGTAGGTGAAGGACCTTTTGTCGGCGAGATGCATGGCGAAGAGGCAGACAAGCTCCGTGAGGCAGGTGCTGAGTACGGCGCCAAGACAGGAAGACCTCGCCGTGTTGCACCGCTCGACCTCGTAGCGACTAAATACGGAACAGAGATGCAGGCTGCAACAGGCCTTGCGATCACCAAGATGGATGTCCTCAGCTACCTCAAGAGCATCCCTGTTATCACTCAATATAAGGTAAACGGAGAGCTGACAGACAGATTCCCGTTCCCGGCGCTTCTCAACGATGCTGAGGCAGTCGTTGAGTATGTAGACGGCTGGAACTGCGATATCTCCGGAGCGCGTAAGTGGGAAGACCTTCCTGAGGCTGCGCAGGAATATATAAACATGATCGAAAAGGCTACAGGCTGCCCGGTCACATATATATCCGTAGGAGCAGAGAGAGAAAGCATCGTAATAAGATAATAAGATGAGACTTTAGCAGGCTGCAGTACAGCATCAGACGCTGCACTGCAGCCTGAGTTTACCGGAATAAGAACAGGAGAAAACACATGACTGACAGATATGAATCCCCGCTTTCCTCAAGATATGCATCTGACTACATGCTGGGACTCTTTTCGTCGGATACAAGGTATCAGACATGGAGACGCCTGTGGGTATCACTCGCCAGGCAGGAGATGAAGCTCGGACTCCCTATTACGGAAGAGCAGGTGGCAGAGCTTGAGGCTCACGTCACGGACATAGATTATGAAGTCGTCAGACTCAGGGAAAAGGAAGTGCGCCATGATGTTATGGCACACGTATATGCATACGGAAAGGTCGCTCCGTCCGCAGCCGGGATCATCCATCTCGGAGCAACGAGCTGTTATGTCACCGACAACGCAGATCTCGTCATCTACAGGGATGCTCTTAAGTATATCCGCAAGGAGCTGCTCGGAGTCATTGCCAACCTTGCCGAGTTCGCGGACAAGTACAAAGCAACACCTGCACTCGGATATACTCACTATCAGCCGGCTCAGCCGGTGACCATCGGCAAGAGAGCGACACTCTGGATGCAGGACTTCGTCTCGGACATAGGGGAAATCGATTTTGCCCTTGAGAACATCAAGTTCCTCGGATGCCGCGGCACCACGGGCACCGAGGCGAGCTTCATGGACCTCTTCGAGGGAGACGAGGCTAAGATCGATGAGATGAACCGGGGCATTGCGGCAGACTTCGGATTTACTGAATGCTTCGACGTATGCGGCCAGACTTATCCGAGAAAGGTCGACAGCAGGATACTGAATGCGCTGTCCTCAGTCGCGCAGAGTTGCTACCGCATGGCTAACGATATCCGCCTGCTCCAGCACGACAGACAGGTCGAGGAGCCTTTTGCGAAGAACCAGATCGGCTCTTCGGCCATGGCCTACAAGCGCAACCCGATGAGATGCGAGAGGATATGTTCGCTGGCAAGATATCTGATGGCGGATGCTGCGAACGCTCCTATGACTGCTTCGGTGCAGTGGATGGAGAGGACTCTGGATGACTCAGCAAACCGCAGGATCTCGATGCCGGAAGGATTCCTGTGCGCGGATGCTATCGTCCGCCTGGCGCAGAATGTGACAGACGGTATCCACGTAAACGAGAAGATAGTTGAGAAGACACTGAA
>SVCR01000204.1 GCA_015058265.1 Clostridiales bacterium | reverse complement strand
ATATCTGACAGCTTGATTGGAGGATCGATTATGAAGACTGTTCTTATCGTCGGTACTAATGACTTTATGTACAATGTTGCTGAGATGGTAGAGCCTAAGGGAATGAAGCTTGTAGGTTTCGCAACTACAAGGAACGAAGATTGGAACGTTCTTGATAAGGATGGCAATGTCCTCGACGAGATCGATTCCATGCCTGTCATGCCGATCGACCTTATCGGCGGCTACAATCCTGACATCGTAGTAATAGCTGCAGATAACGAGGAGCGCAACACAGCGCTCAAATATATGGTATATCGCGCGGGTTTTCAGAATGAAGTCATTCTGTTCAAAGAACTGATGGATCAGTTCTCTTGCCGCGTCGCTATAATGCGCCGTCTGGCCTACAGGCTGGAGGGCCTCGGAGTTTCCGGAAATGCTGCTGAACTGGGCTGTGGCTCAGGCGATACAGCATGGCAGCTGAACGCACTTATGCCAACCAGGAAGCTCTATTTATTTGACACTTTTGAGGGATTCGATCCCCGTGACATGGCGAAAGAAGAAGAGTTATCCGCTTCTGCTGCAAAAGCCGGTGAGCAGCGTTCCGCCAGCACGGACAAGCTGATGGAGAGAATGCCTAATCCGGAGCAAGTCGTTATCCGCAAGGGCTGGTTCCCTGCAACTGCTGAAGATCTTGAAGATGAGACTTATGCGCTGGTACACATAGACGCATGCCTCTACCAGCCGACATTCACAGGGCTCCAGTACTTCTATCCGAGACTGAGCCGCGGCGGCGTCATAGTTCTCAGCGGTTATGAGGATCCTGAATACCACGGAGTAAGACTTGCAGTGGAAGAATTAGAAAAGCAGTATGGCGTACTGCTCCTGCTTCCTGCAGGGGATTCACGCGGAACTGCAATGATCATCAAACCATGATACAGGAGAATAGTTGCTTTCGACCGATATGGTCATAGCATTCTCCGTAAATTATCAGGAGATTAAATTATGAGAGCATTTAACAATCATTTTGGAATGGTTATGTCTACAGTCATAGCTATTCTGTTAGCACTTCTGATGTCGACATTTGCTATCATCCTCGATGGCAAGATCTGCGGCGATCCGGGAGTAATGTGGACATGGCAGGGCGCTATCAAGAACTGGGGTACATGCTACCTCATCATAACGCTTACAGGCTGGATCTTCCCTCTTACCGAGTGGTCTTTCAAGCTCTGCGACAAGTGGCATATCGCACCCGGAACAACTAAGCACGCACTTGTTGAGAACACAGTCGCATCTCTGTTCTTCAACTTTTTCGCAACTGTTATTCTTTCAGCAGTCAACATGTTCGGAAATCCAGCACTTGAGGGTGCAGTAGAGGCCGGAGCCATCCCATCAGTCAGCACTGTATGGATCGCGACAGTTCTCAGAGACCTTCCGATTTGCTTCGTATTCAGTTTTGTAGTAGCGTGGTTCCTGACAAAGTTCGCACTTAAGATCGCTGCGAAGTCTGCTCAGGCTAATTTCGAGAGAGAGCTTGTTGCTCACGGTCCGGGATTCCGCACAGGAAACAACCCGGTAAACGAAGAGCTGAAGAAATAGTTTCAGAAAGGGAACAGAATGGACGCCGTATATAATACAACAGAAAAAGACGGCAAGATCATACTGACCAAGTACAGGGGTCACCATCGCGAGGTGGTGATCCCCTCTTCTATTGAAGTAATAGGCAGAAATGCCTTCAGGCGTAATATGTCATTGACAGAACTGGTCATTCCGTCAAATGTAAGGATCATAGAACCGGAAGCATTCAATGGATGCATCAGCCTTAAGAAGGTCACTTTTGAAGAAGGGATACGCGAAATAGGCAGCCGTGCTTTCTGGGCTTGTTCGGGTCTTACAGAGCTTATCTTCCCAATGAGTCTCACATATATCGGCCCGAGAGCTTTTGAGGCATGCGTGATGCTGAACAGAATAAGGCTAAAGAATCCGGGGACGGTGATCAGTGAGAACGCATTCAGAGAATCGCCTTACTTCATCACTCAGATGCATGAGGCAATGCAGTACATGCACGGAAGCGGGAGCCACTCCGGATTATCCGGGAGACTTCGTCTTCCCGAGGGCATCACTCATATCGATAACTGGTGCTTTGCAAATTCCGCGATATCCCATGCTTGGCTGCCTAACAGTCTGAGGACTATAGGCATGTCTGCATTCAAGGGCTGCAAAGAACTTAAGTCAGTTTCAATGAGTCCTAATACCTACTGCAATTATGCTTCAATAATGGACTCGACTGACGGGATCTTCTCGGGATGTGTCAACCTCGAATCGGTCGAACTCAGAGGTCCTCTTGAGAGCTACATATGGGATGGATATGACCGCCCGGTCCTGCTGAGAGGCCTTGATCCGGAACGCACATTCCTGCACTGCAGAAGCCTCAGGACTATCACCGCATATGAGGTGCCTCTTTCAGCATTCCCTGCGCAGTGGAGAACTCTCGCGGTCAATGGATTCGTCAAAGACGCAGAGCGAGATATCCATTATCCTGCAGAAATCGCAAATGAATATCACGAAGAACTCAGGCATATGAAAAAACAGCTCCTGGCCAGGACGCAATACGACCCTGACCCAGCTGTTTTCCAATATCTGATCGAATATGACATGATCCTTCTGGATGAGATCGATCAGCTCATAGATAATGCGAAGAATCAGCCTGAGACGCTGGCGTCACTGCTTGCACACAAGAGAAAGCTGCAGGCAGCAAGCGGTCACAGCAATGTTTTCGACCTACTCGACATTTGATTCATCTATCTCCCGGATCAGCTGCTGCTCCCTTTCATAGAACCTGAGTGATCTGCTATGCTTGTTGTAGCCTTCAGAGCCATAGATCCCGAGATATGAAGCTGCGGTATGGTCGGCTGTTAGTTCTGTGATCAGAAGCAGCATCTCTCTGTCGTCACCGAAGGCCTCCTCCATGAAGCCGAACAGGTTCTCGATCTTAGCGGATACGTTCCTCCTGTGAGAGTCGTATCCCACTTTTTTTACTTCATAGTCTTCACGACTTGCGCCGGTACCCGCTTTAGCAATTGCCAGTATACTCTTCACTGATGCTCTTTCTTCCAGAACACTCCTAAGTTCATTGATGATACCCGCAATAAGGATATTAGTAAGAGTTATCCTCTCCTCAAGGTCACCATCCGAGGCTCGGGATATCATTTCTCTGTCATAGTCTCCATCGAGTATCCTGCTGACGTCATATTCCCTCTGACGCTCTTTCCACAAACTGTAATACGACGCGAATCTGCGTGAGATCACGTTATCCTGAAGATACTGAGAAGTGAGATCCGCATCGACCGGATCCCCGTTCTCCTCCAACACTGTTATCATGTCACCAAGATCCGTCCAGCCTCTTGGTGTGACGAACTTCCTCCCGTCAGCAGTCATCTCAACTTTATACAGATCTTCCGGTCTCAGATCCAGGTATGACAGTATAGATCTGTGTACGTTATTATTTATCGCCCACTCATGCCAGACATCATGATCCGGCTCGATATCTATTCTTTTTACTCTGTCCCAGGTCACCATATCGAATTCCCTGACAGCCTGATTGTATTCCGGCGGATTACCTGCTGTTACTACAGTCCACCCCTCCGGGACCCGGTGCTGTCCGAACACTTTGTACTGGAGGAACTGCAGCATTGCCGGCGTAAGTGTCTCCGATACACAGTTGATCTCGTCCAGGAACAAGATGCCCTCACTGATCCCGCTTACTTCGATCTGCTCGTATATCGAAGCTATTATCTCGCTCATCGTATACTCAGTGACTCTTACATTCTTCCCGCCGTACTCTCTTTCGCGAATGAACGGCAATCCGAGTGCTGACTGCCTTGTGTGGTGCGTCATGGAATAGCTGACGAAACCTATCCCCAGTTCCCCTGCTACCTGCTCTACGATAGCGGTCTTGCCTATTCCCG
>SVCR01000203.1 GCA_015058265.1 Clostridiales bacterium | reverse complement strand
ACTGGAGAGTGGTAGAAGCTTCACCTTCGAATGTCGATATCCTCCTGATCCCGAGGACTGCGCTCACCGCGTCGAACAGTCTTCCCGCGCTTGTGGATCTCACGCTGTTTATATTCTTATCCGCCATCATGAACTGGATCCTCAGCTCCTGATCTGAGCAAAGCCCCAGTCGCTCTATCACAGCGGTCGTCCTTTCTTTGTCGCCGGTGATACCGTACAGCATGGATACAGCTATCCTCCAGCCTTCCTTGGCTGAGATATCTCCTCCCAGCTGCAGGAACGGACTGATGTGACCGCTCCTCTCATATCCGTCGAGATCAGCATGCATGAACTCGCCGCCCCAGATCGTGCCGTCATCGCCGTATCCCGTTCCGTCGAAGGATACCCCGATCACTTTGTCCGTGCGGTCATTCTCCGCCAAGCACGAAGCTATATGAGCATAGTGATGCTGCACTTCTACGACAGGCAGACCCAGCTCATGCGCGACCATCGTCGTGTTGTATCCCGGATGCTTGTCACACGCCACTATCTCAGGCTCAGCCTCCAGCAGATCACACATCCTCGTCATCGACTCCCTGAGTGCCCTTACTGTCCTTACGTCCTCTGTATCTCCGACATATGGTGACGGATAGAAAAGATGGTTTCTGGACACGCAGAAGGTGTTCTTAAGCTCTCCTCCGACTGCCAGAACACTGCCCCTGCAAGGCATGTCCAGCATGAAAGGCAGAGGCGCGTAGCCTCTCGATCTTCTTATCATATACGGCTCGCCTCTGTGGAAGTCCATAACGGTATCATCCGCTCTGAGCCTTATCAGCCTGTTATGGGAGAGGATCATATCGCACATCCTCGACAGTTCTCTGACTGCGTCCTCATCATCCCTGCAGATTGCCGCGCCGGATACATTGCCGCTAGTCATCACCAGGCAGTCCGGCATAACTATCCCATCCGGATAATCGAATATCAGCATCTGCACAGGTGCATACGGGAGCATGACTCCGACCGCAGGATTGTCAGGTGCTATCCCTGCCGACAGCTTTGCGTCCGGTCTGCTGCTCTTCGCGAGCAGCATGATCGGTTTCTGGTGTCCGTCTATTATCTCCTCCTGATACTCTTCAATGATGCATTCCCTGCGAACAGTATCAAGGTCCTTCATCATCACGGCAAAAGGCTTCGCCGGACGCGGTTTAAGGTCTCTCAGCCTCTGTACGGCATCTGAATTCGTCGCGTCACAGCAGAGGTGGAAGCCTCCGATACCTTTGATAGCGACTATACCTCCGCCGCTTATGATCCTGCGCACTTCTGTTATCGCAGGACCGCCCTTGCGCCACTTTGGCAAAGCGCTGACATCAATAGGCAGCTCTGCTGTCCCGTCTGTCGGTATGAGATACACTTCCGGTCCGCAGTCGTTGCAGCAGACAGGCTGCGCATCATATCGCCTGGTCTCGGAGTGAGTATATTCATATTCACACTGAGGACACATCGGAAAGTCCGCCATGCTGGTCCTGATCCTGTCATAAGGCATGCCGTCCAGGATGGTCGTCCTCGGCCCGCAGGAAGTACAGTTGATGAACGGATGCAGGTATCTCCTGTCATTAGGATCGAACAGTTCCTTCTTGCATTCAGGACACGTAGCGATATCCGGCGATACGAATATCTCACCGCTGACCTTGGCGCTCTCGATAATAGAGAAGCAGTCGTCCTTCCCTATATTCTGAGGCGCGTCCTCTCTGTCGAGCTTGAGTATGATCGCTCTCTTAGGAGGGTTGTGCTTCAGGTCATCCAGAAAAGCATCTATATCACTGTCTTCGCCCTGCGCATCGATCTCGACATAAGGGCCTTTATTGCTCACGCTCCCCTTTATTCCGTGTTTGTTTGCCAGCCTGTCGACCGAAGGTCTGAAGCCGACGCCCTGAACTATCCCATATACCCTTGCAATGACTGCGTTCTGCATATCATGCTCCTTCTTAATGTACTATTCCGAGAGCTTTCCGGAAACTGCGAAATGCGGGAGATCTATCAAAGTGATCCCAAAGTGTCTGAGCGCCTTCCGGAATGATCCGTCAGCTATTACTGCATCAAAGCCGCCGTTCTCCATCAGCTCCATGAAAGCTGCCTCATCTCTGATCCTTATATCCCCTTCTTCTTTCAGTTCTTCATCCATCATGAACCAGGTGCCAACGGTAACGTCCGCTTTTACATTGTCCCTGATCCGTTCTCTGACTGCATTGGAACGCACCTGCTGATGCATGACCAGAACGCGCTTTCCTTCAAGCTCTGAGTAAAGCTCATGTCCGGTCTCTTCAAGGCAGCTCGCCTCCAGTTCAGACATCACAGTCTCGATGAAAAGATCTTCGCAGATATACGGCGTGCCGAATCTGTCTCTGAGATACCTGGCTGCTTTGAGTCCCGCAGCGGAGATCACTATATTCTTCTCCATCCTGCGGGCATCAGCAGTCTTCTCAAGAGTATCCCCTGATCCGTAGCATACTGACTCAGTGATCCCGCGTGATCTCAGTATCTCCCTGATGCGGCTTCCCGCATCGAGGTATCCTGTATCAAGAGGAGAAGCTCCGATGACTCCGGCAGAATCAGATATCACATCTGTCCGGTCACCGTCTCCGTCTGCCCCGTCGACCGCGAATCTCCTGAACATCTCACGGTAAGCTTTGCTTATACCGTCGTCATACCATCTTATCCCGTTGGTGTCTATCGTTATGACAGGAAGTCCTGTCCTCTTCTCCGCCATACGGCGAAGCGCTTTATAATCAGTAGCGATGGTCGCAGGAACAGGTGTCCCGAGTATCGCTATGAATTTTGACTGTAATTTCTCAGAAGCGCTTGTGATCTTCTCGATGAGGAGATCATCTCTTCCGAGTATTGCATCCATATCGCGGAGTCCCGCCGAGAATACCGCGCTTTTAGTCCTCAGCCATCTCGGTTCATCGAACCCGCACACATTGCCGGCGCATCCGCCTGCATCGCATATTATTATCATTCCGCCGAGCTCATACAGAACTGAAGCAGCTCCTGACTGATCCGGCGCGAATGGATATATTATCTTGTGAAGTCCTCTTACACTCATTTCGCGTCTCCCGGTCTATCATTATCAGTGTTGCTCAATGCTGCATCCATCTGCCTGAACAGCTCACGTACTCCGGAATATCCGAACGGCTGTCTCTCCTCATTCCAAGGGACATTAGGACAGTCAGGATGATAATATGCAGCGTCCATCCCGATAGTCAGCTCTGCCGCTGCTTCGCTGCAATCGTAGTACAGCATGGTCGGAGAGAGATTGGTCATCAGTCTTGTCTCAGGCGACAGCTCAGCGAGTCTCCTTACATACACATAATCCTGAGGATTGATATTGCTGTATATTTCCGGCACTTCGAATCCGTACCTGACCAGAGCAAGAGCCAGTTCGAACGCGTTGGCATTCATCATCTCACCGACGGCGATCCTGACCTTGCCATGCTTTTCCCTGAATTCTCTGACAGCCTCCAAGGCTGCTTCCTTAGGCATGCTGTCATCGAATCTCGCTCCGATGCTGCCTGCCAGCGCTCTGTATTGATTTTCTATCTTGTCGATCTGATACAGTCTTGTGAGCTCGAGATACGGGATCTCAAGTCTCCCTGCCATATCATCCGCCGCAGTCCTGGCTTCCGGATTCAGGACTATATTGAAATTAGCCTCCGACATCCTGAGATACTCATCGTAATCCTCACATCTGGATATCTCATTGATGGTCCTGATCCCGGCCTGCTTCAGCAGATCGTACAGCTCACAGTCGTCTGTAAGCGGCGCGAAATAGCCGAGCAGATTGACCGTTCTGGAGTTCCTGTGCTCAGCGCGCTCAAGAAGAGAATAGATCGCTTTGCGCACCAGTACCATAGGCGGCTTTCGACCTTCGCGAGTAAGCGCGTACATATAGCAAGGTCTCACCGGAACACCGGCGTTC
>SVCR01000202.1 GCA_015058265.1 Clostridiales bacterium | reverse complement strand
GAACTGCAGCTTGAGGAGCGCAGCCACAGGTACAGCTACCAGCATACCTACGACTCCGCCGAACTTGCCGCCTGCGATCAGAGCGATAATGACCAGCACCGGGTGTACTTCTACATTGCTGCTCAGCATTCTCGGATTGATTATATTTCCGTCAATGAACATTACGGCAGCAAGGATGATTCCGCCTATCAGAAGGTGCATTATAGAACCCTCCGCCAGGCACACGATGATAAGTGAGCCAAAGCCCACGACCGGTCCGACATACGGCACGAGGTTCCCGACACCCGTAAGTATTCCGATCACCACGGCATAAGGTATTCCGCCGATGAACAGAGCTATCGCGGACAAAACACCGACGATCATGGCATCTATCGACTGTCCTCTTATATATCCCGAGAATACTCTGTCGGCATCAGCAGCGAAAGCGCGCAGCTTCGCTCTCGTCTTCTCATTCGTGAAAGTCTTCAGGACATCGCCCCAATAGGTGACGATCTTATGGTCAAGAAGGAAGTATATCGCAAAGATTATAGCAAACAGCAGAGTCGTTGCTCCGTTCTTGACGCTGTTGAATATCCTGCCCAGCATGTCTCCGAGGCTGCCGAGGTTGATATTCATGCTTGCCAGCTGCTGCTCGATAGTATCCCAGAAATTAGAGAACTGGACACTCAGGATGGTGATGTACTCCTTGACCTCCGAGAAGCTGAATGATGACAGGCTCCTGCTCACCGTAAACGCGACGGCACCCAGGATCAATCCCAGCGCGAGGAGGACTATGATGAACGTCAGGATCACCGCAGCTACCCTTCTGGACGATTGCTTTTTCAGCGAGCTGAGCGGGCCTTCCTCAAGCTTCTTTACGACCGGGCTCAGCAGATATGTTATTACCAGTCCCAGAATCAGAGGAGTCAGGACTCCGCTGACGAATGATACCGCCCCGCCGATCTTTCCGGAGAGGTAGTATATCAGCAATCCCAGAGTGAATGTGATAAGAACGGTCCCGATCACATAGATCGCTTTCAGCGTATATTCTTTATTGTAATATTTATCGAATATCTTCATCTTTTTTCAATGATCTCCGCTAACAGACATCCAACTTGATTGTGGATATTATAGCATTGTCAATTATTTCGAACAATGCCGTTAGTTCCGGCTGCCTCATCCCCGGCGCCGGCCGCATTATTCTCCAATCCGGTCGTATCTTCCTCAGCTCCCGGCGCGGCGTTCTCCTTCTCAGCCTGAGCGTTGTTCTCCGGCATGATAATATCGTCTTTACCGATCGTTGTACCGTCTCCCGTATACTCAGCGATCACGATACGGCAATTATTGAACTTTCCGTTTGCGTAAATGAGATATTCCGATCGCTTCTGCGCCCGGATAACCAGGGCAAAGTCCTTTTCATTTCCGCTCAGCTCTCCTCCGGTATCATTGTCAGAATTCAGCGGGAAACCCATGCTGTCATATACACTGCATCTGACGTCACCATCTGAAACAGAGTATACTGCGATATTCTGAGTCGCCCTTGCTTTGTATTCGATTACAGTGCCTCCGGTTATGACATATTCTCCCGGCTGATCTGTAGTGATCGGCTCCATCCTGCTGCAGCTCACTCTGGCTTTGACCGCCGACCGGCTCATATCCTGAGCACTGACCCATACATAGTATTCCTTGCCGCCTTCCAGCCGGCATATACCGCCGGAACGTTTGATCTCCTTATTGTCTGTCGTTCTGACCGATGAAATACTTGATGAAGCAGATCTGTCCCGGGAGATAACTCTTGATGCGAATCTGAAATAGCCTGATTCCGCCGGAACGAACAGCACGGATGTCTGGCTGTCCTCCCTTAGCTTGATAGTTGCCGGCTCGTCTTCTGTGATCTCTTTAGGCCTCACTCCCTCCTGAGCTTTTGATACAGTAAGGCTGAACGATCCTGAGAACGCATTCCTGTCGTCCTCTGAGATAGCTTCGGTTATCACGTAGCAGATGCTCCCCTCGTTGAGGAATACAGTATCCGAGAAGCTGCTGCTCCTTTCCTCCATGTTATCCGTGCTCAGGTAGTTGTTGAAGTGGCTGTCTGTCACCTGCAGTGAGAGGAAAACATCCTTCTCTGACACTATATTCGAAATATCGAAGGTATACTCGCCGCTTTCCGCAGGAGTGAATGAATACAGCCTCAGCCTGTTCTTACCTAAGATCCTCGGTTTGCCTGAATTGTATCTGTACAGCACATTGACCGTTTTGTCTTCGGTCAGTTCTGCCGATATCCTCTTCAGCACGATATTCGGATCATTTCTCACGGCATCATAAACATACGGAGCGATCAGAACGCCTGCAGCGAGAACTATCAGCAGCAGTATTATTCTCCAAGGTCTTCTTTTCTTCTTATTGCTTTTGTTGTCTTTCTTTTCCTCTGTCTCTGTCACTTTTCTGATATCTTCAAGGCTTGCTCACCGCAAGTATCCTGTCTGTTCTGATTACCGGGTATTTCCACTTCTTAGCAGATGACTCGAAATTGATATGTACTAAGTCATCCTCTATGATTATCTCCTCATTCATCTTAGGCACTTCTATCCTCGAGACTTCCCTGTTCTCCACATTGAGGTAAGGAGCTCCGTACATGATCGGCCTTATCTCATATTTGGTGATGAAAGAGGATTTGACCAGAGGCGAATCGCCCTTATACGAGCTGGACACATACAGATGATTGCCGTCTATATCCATGCCCTGAGCACTGGAATCTATCGCCGTGATCACTGTCATCAATGTAGTGTTCAATATATCGCCTTCTCCGGAATCGTTGATCGTATATCCGTAGATGTAGCCTTCTTTGGTCTCCTTGGTGCCGATATATGTCCCGACCCAGAGCTTGCCTCCTTCGCACTCAAGAAATGACGGTTTGTTTTTGATGAACACCTTATCTGAGATGGCAGCCTTGCTGACCTCAGTGATCTTTTTTCTTATAAGCCCGATGAAATAGTCATAGCTGATGTATTGGACGAAAGGCCGCCCTTTATACCTGTCGGAAGTATCTCCGGTAAGCCAGATACGCTCTCCGTCACAGGCTATCCCGCCGACGTGGTACCTGTTAGGAAGCAGTATAGTGGATATGAGCTGTTTCTCCGCAGGATCGATGACATATATGACTGACGGATTCTTCTTTCCGCCGTCATAAGCAGTCACCAGCCAGTATGCGCCTGCTCTGCACATACCCTGAGGTATATACGAATCAGACATTACGCTCCCGTCTGTGCTCGCGCAAGTGGCCAAAGTGCCCGGTATCGGAACAGTCTGCGCATCATCCAGATCACCTGCGAGCTTCCTGTAAACATCAGGCATCTTGATCCTGAGCATGGTTTTATATGAAGTCAGCGACCGGAAATTCTTGTACTCAAAAGACGACTGATGACCTTCATCATCAGCCGTTTCGTCGGCGGCATACACATTGTATGATGTGTATCTCCCATCTGCTCTGTTATTCAGGTAAGCTGCAAACGGCACTGATACCATCACAGAACAGATCAGTATTGATATAACCAGATGCCTGAATCTCACTTTACGGATCCTTATCCCCTTTTCCCTTGGATTTCTTATGAAACATTATACATCTCAGCAACATCAAAATACAGAAAAAAATCCGCAACACCGTCATTGCAGGGTGTTGCGGATATCTTCCTGTTATTCCATTTCGACTGTCCCCGGCGGTTTGCTGGTCAGGTCGTAGAATACTCTGTTTACGTGGTCGACCTCATTGACGATCCTGGTCATCACCCTCTGCAGGACATCCCACGGTATCTCTGCGGCGACAGCTGTCATGAAGTCTGATGTTATGACCGCTCTCAGAGCGATCGCATAGTCGTAAGTCCTGAAGTCACCCATGACTCCGACTGTCTGCATGTTGGTAAGAGCCGCATAGTACTGGCTTATCTTGCCCGCCAGACCGGCCTTATCGATCTCTTCTCTGT
>SVCR01000009.1:17293-17573 GCA_015058265.1 Clostridiales bacterium | reverse complement strand
CGGCTTCAACGATAAAACGGGAATAGATCTGCCGGGCGAGACCAACTCGATCGTCAAGGACCCTAACGGGATGGGCGAAGTAGACCTCGCTACGACCGGATACGGCCAGGGTATAGCTGTAACACCTATCCAGATACTCAGCGCTGTCAATGCGTTGGGCAACAAGGGTGTTCTGATGAAGCCGAAGCTCGTCAAGAAGATAATAGACAAGGACGGGAATGTTGTACGCACTATCGAAGATACCAAAGTGAGACAAGTGGTATCCGAAAATACCGCGAAC
>SVCR01000009.1:0-17283 GCA_015058265.1 Clostridiales bacterium | reverse complement strand
TATCGGATGCCGGCGGTACCGGGGCATACGTTCCGGGCTACAGGGTCGGAGGAAAAACAGGTACTGCGAACCTTGTCGATAACGGCAGCTACGCTAAGGACTCTACAAACACTTCGTTCGTTGCGATGGCTCCGATGGACGATCCGCAGATATCTATGATATGTATCGTCTACAAGCCGACCAAAGCTCAATACGGTAACTACACCGCAGGTCCTATCGTCCAGGAGGTAATGGAGAAATCCCTCCAGTACATGGGAGTTGAACGCAAGTATTCCAAGAACGAGGCCAAGGAAGTCAAGGAAAGCCTCGTTGAGGTGCCTGATGTCATCGGTGAAGACAGCAAGACGGCTATAGCTGTTCTTGAGGACAGTGAACTCGAGTATTCGGTCAAGCCTGATGAGAGCGAAGGCGAATCCTTCGTCGTGGTAGACCAGCTTCCTAAGGCGGGAGACAAGGTCGCTAAGGGCTCGACAGTATACATATACAGTGAATAAATAATCTGCAAAACAATAATTACAGGAGAGAATCTGGATATATGGCAAGATATGCATTTGTAGCTGTGATCTCATTCGCAGTCAGTATGTTCGTAACTGCAAGGATGATACCCTTTCTCAAAGAGAAACAGTTCGGGCAGTTTATAAGGGAAGAAGGACCGCAGGCTCATCTCAGCAAAGCCGGGACGCCGACAATGGGAGGGATCGCTATGGTCATCGGAATCACCGTAGCGATGCTGTGCAGCATATTCCTGACGGGCCACTTCGGAGCAGAGAAATTCGCTATAGTGCTCAGCATGTATGCTTTCGGCTTTATCGGCTTCGTTGACGATTACAACAAGATAGCCAAGAAGCAGAATGAGGGGCTGACACCTAAGCAGAAGCTGCTGCTTCAGGTCCTGTTCGGAGCGGCTCTGGCAGTTTTCATGATGGTAAGAGAGGGAACGGCGGTGCTGATCCCGTTCGCCAAAGTTACTGTAGACTTCGGTATTCTCTATATCCCGTTCGTGATTTTCGTCGAGGTAGCTATGGCCAATGCTGTCAATCTCACTGACGGACTCGACGGCCTTGCTTCCAGCACATCCGCGATCGTAGCTGCGGCATTTGCTGTCGTAGGGATAATAGTGCTTCCTGACGGGAATGAACCGATGTCAGTCGCAGCCCAGGCTGTACTGGGAGCCACACTCGGATTCCTCGTATACAATCATTATCCTGCCAGGATCTTCATGGGAGATACAGGTTCGATGGCACTCGGCGGATTCCTGTCGGCTCTCGCTATAGTAGGACATGTTGAATGGCTGCTGCCTATTGCAGGTCTGCTGTATGTATGCGAAGCGCTTTCAGTAATCATCCAGGTCACATATTTCAAGAAGACCGGAGGAAAGAGGATATTCAGGATGGCTCCGATACATCATCATTTCGAGCTTGGCGGCTGGTCAGAAGTGAAGGTCGTCACGGTCTTCTGCATATTCACTTTGGTATGCAGCATCATAGCGATAATTTCCGTGGCTTGACGGAGAATATAGACTCAGCGGGTCGCTTAGGTGACCTGCTCAATAAATAGAAATCAAAGAAAGATTAAAACTGTACGTTTGAGCGGCTGCGGTGATCAGCGGAGGATGAAGAATCGCTGCGGATGATCGTAAACAGCAGTCGACCAGAGAAAGGCATATCATGATCAGGAAAGAATTTACAGATAAGCTTGCCGGTATGAAGGTACTGGTAGTAGGAATGGGTAAATCCGGAAGAGCAGCATCGGAGGTCCTTCTGGACAGAGGCGTCAGCCTTGCGGTGCAGGACTCATCACCGGAGGAGAAGATAGATCCTGCTTTCCTCGAGAAGATAAGAAGTCATGGTGCAACGGAATACTTCGGATGCAAGCCGCCTGAAGATGCTGTATTCGATATGCTCGTGCTCAGCCCGGGCGTCCCGGTTGATCTTGATTTCATCAAGGCTGCTGAGGAAAAAGGCACTGAGGTCATCGGAGAGGTCGAGCTGGCGTACAGACTCACTGATGCTCTGTTCGTTGCCATCACAGGCACCAACGGCAAGACAACGACCACCTCTCTCGTAGGTGAGATATTCAAGGCTTCGGGCAGGAAGACCGCTGTTGTAGGAAATATCGGGGAGCCTGTAGTTACAGAGGCTGTCAAAGCGGGAAGCGATGAGTGGCTCATCACCGAGGCTTCGTCGTTCCAGCTGGAGACGACATCAGAATTCAGGCCTGTTGTTTCGGCAATACTCAATCTCACTCCGGATCATCTCAACAGACATAAAACAATGGAGGCTTACGGAGCGGCCAAGGCTAAGGTCGCTGCCAATCAGGGACCGGAAGAGTACCTCGTGATCAACCTGGACGACAGCGCAGTCGTGGAGCTGGCTGCAGGAACACATGCGACCGTGGTACCTTTCAGCCGCAGGCAGAAGATCGAGGGCTGCGGTGCTTATCTTGACGGAGGTTCGATCATCGTAAACGACATCAAGGGCGAACCTCATCATATATGCAGTGTTGATGATCTCAGGATAATCGGAGATCATAATATCGAGAACGCACTTGCGGCTGCTGCTGTGGCATTTTACGCAGGCATCGATGCAGAAGTCATCGGGCGGGCTATAGCAGAGTTCCCGGGAGTAGAGCACAGGATCGAGTTCTCGGGCCGCATAAATGAGGTCGACTATTATAACGACTCTAAGGGCACTAATGTCGATGCTGCCGTGATAGCGCTCAAGGCACTAAGGAACAATATAATCCTCATCGCGGGCGGCGACGGCAAAGCGCAGGATTTCACAGACCTTGCCGCACACCTCAACGGAGCGGTCTCTGCTCTGGTGCTGCTCGGAAGAGATGCTCATTTCATCGAGGAAGCAGCCAGAAAACAGGGATTCACGGAAATATATAACTGCAAAGACATGGAAGAATGCGTCCGCAGAGCTTCCGAGCTCGCAAGACCGGGCGATAAGGTGCTTCTGTCACCGGCATGTGCGAGCTGGGATATGTATGACAACTATGAGCAGAGGGGAAGACACTTCAAACAGTGTGTGAAGCACCTCAGTGAACTTGCTTGACGGATAAACAGGAGAACTGGCTGAAGATGGCTGAAAAGGAAAGCAGGAGAGCCCGCAGGAAAAGGAAAAAAGAAATAGTGAAAAACCGCAGGGCAGCTGACAAAGCGACTGCTGTTGAAGAGCGCAGGATGAGAGCGGCTAACGGAACGCTCGGCAATTCGCGCACGGCGACACTCAGAAAGCTCGGCGAGAGATACGGAGGCTATGACTACAGTGTAGCGATCATGGTCATAATCTTTTCGTTGTTTGGAGTTGCCATGGTCTTCAGCGCAGGCTATTATCAGACGATCAACACATCTGATCCGAATCCGCTCTACTACCTCACCAAACAGCTGGGGTTTGCGGTATCAGGCTGGATCCTGATGTTCGGCGTGGCCAATTTTGATTACCATCGATATTCCAAACTGGCGATCCCGGCGGTACTCATCAGTATCGGACTTCTCGTGCTGGTACTCCTCATAGGATCTACTACCAACAACGCTCAGCGATGGATAACTATACTCGGAGTAAGGATAACTCCGAGTGAGCTGTCAAAATTCCTGGTCATCATATTCACTTCGGCCTTCCTGGCCAAGAATCCTGATAACATCAGAACGCTGAAAGGCCTCGGTATTTTGCTGCTGGTAATGGGGATACACTTCGGCCTCATCGTCAAACAGCCGAACCTTTCCACTGCTATCGTTATCGTCGTTATCATGATCGCCATCATGATCGTCGCCGGCATGAACCTGCTGCTGCTGGCATTCCCGGCTGCAGCGGCTATAGGAGGATACTTCTACATCATCAGATTCAGGACCCCGTATCACTGGTATCAGAGACTGACGAGCTTCATCGATCCTCTGGCTGACAGACAGGGTGACGGGTATCAGGTCACACAGGG
This sequence comes from Clostridiales bacterium, assembly GCA_015058265.1. The sequence goes on along the minus strand of SVCR01000009.1, from coordinate 13,344 downwards.
ACTGATCGCGCTCGGCAACGGAGGCGTAAGGGGACTCGGCTTCGGCAAGAGTATTGCCAAGAACATGTATCTGCCTGAGCCGCAGAACGACTTTATTCTGGCTATTATAGGCGAGGAACTGGGTTTCATAGGATTCCTGATCCTCATGCTGTGCTACATGTTCCTGCTCTATAAGCTCATGCTGATAGCGGTCAGGGCTGAAGACAAACTCGGATTCTATCTTGCAACGGGCGTTGCTGTAATGCTCGGTCTGCAGGTCATCATAAATGTCGCGGTAGTAACATCATCGATGCCGGCTACGGGGATCACACTCCCGTTCATAAGCTACGGCGGTACATCGATGTGGTCGTTCATGATATCCATGGGTATATCGCTGAACGTATCAAAGAAAAAGCGAAGTAAAGCGAAGAAGAAAAAACGGGCACAGGAAAACCCGGCACAAAATGCCGCAGCGCAGCCGCAGCCGGTCTATTCCGCGCTTAATTCTGAAAGGATGGGTTACAGGTGAAAATAGTACTTACAGGAGGCAGTACCGGTGGTCATATCTATCCGGCTCTTGCCATAGGCGACAGATTCAGAGCTGCCGATCCGGACTGTGAGGTCATATATATAGCGAGAGGGGAATCGCTCGAAAGAACTATAATCCCGGATCATGGCTACAAACTGTATGAGGTCCACTCAAGCCCTCTTGACAGGAGCAACGTGCTCAAAGACGTAAAGACGGTTGCAGAGACTCTGAGGGGGACTGCGCAGGCGACACGCATAATCAAAAAGTTCAAGCCTGACGCAGTTGTAAGTACAGGCAGCTTCATCAGTGTGCCGGTCGTTCTGGCGGCTCACAGATGTCATGTCCCAATCTATCTGCACGAACAGAACGGATTCCCGGGAGTATCAAACAGGATGCTGGGAAGATTTGCGCGCAGGATATTTCTTGGATTTGAAAGCGCAAGAGAGTATTTCAATGAGAAGGACAGGGACAAGATCATCCTGAGCGGAAATCCTGTGAGGAGTGATTTCTCCGGCCGCAGCAGATCTGAGGACAGAGCATCGCTCGGTATCCCGCAAGATGATCTGGTCATCATGGTGTTCGGCGGAAGTCTCGGCTCTGCTATGACCAATATGATCGGTGAGGAAGTAGCCCGCGAGTATGCCGGGAAACCGGGATATACTATCATATGGGGTACGGGCCGCATGTATTATGATGAGATAACATCCAGGCTCAAGGCAGAGGGCTTTGCGCCAGATAATGTCAGGATATCTGCTTATATCAGTGACATGCCGGCTATGCTGTCAGCGTCTGATATTTCCGTAAGCAGGAGCGGTGCGCTGTCTACAGCAGAGACCACGATGGCGGGCAGAGCGGCGATATTCGTCCCTTCTCCTAACGTAACGGCGGATCATCAGTACTATAATGCCAAAGCCGTCGCTGACGCGGGAGGGGCCTTCATCGTCAGAGAAAATGAGAATACGACACGTGATGTTATGAGGATACTCTCTTCTCTTGACTCTGACAGAGGTCAGATCAGAGAGCTGGAGGCGGCCAGCATCGGTGTCGCTCCGACTGATGCGGCTGATATTATTTACAACAATATAATGGAGACATATAAATAGTGAACGAAGATAACAGAGAAGAGTTCACAATTGAAGATATATCTGAACAGCAGGAACAGATCTCGCGAGGAGACATTCCGGAAGAGAGCGGCGCTGAACTGACATCCGAAGATGCGGTATCCGGTGGGCAGATGGATGAAGACCTGATGCCGGACGGAGGAGCGGATGACGGGCAGGCGCCTGACGGTTTGGCGTCCGATGAAGATCTGTTTGAGGAGCCTGAATGGGATGATGCCGGTCCGGAACAGGGAGACGGAGCGGTATCGAAGAGGACGGGACTCGGCTATGATGACCGCGGGATGCCGGATGATACCTGGATGACTCTAGATGATCTGTATACAAGCAGAAAGACGGGGATATCCGAGGAAGACGCGGATGTACATATCCGGTTCACAACGCAGTACAACATGGACGCTGCCGATCTTGATGACGGCAGTGACGCGAATGCCGCTGAAGGCCTCAGCCCTGAAGATCAGGCGATAAGAGACAGGATCAAAGAGAGGAAGCGGGCTAACGCTGAGAGAGCCCGCAGGACCAGAAGAAGGATCAGGATAACACTTATCACTTTGCTCGTCCTGACAGGAACTTTCCTGTTCACCATATCCGGTTTCTTTACGATCACATCGATAGAAGTTCGCGGTAATGAACATTATACCTGGGAGGAGATACTGAATATCTCACATGCCGTCCCGGGCAGGAATCTCATATATGATCCGGGAACTAATGAGATCGTTGAATATCTCGAACAGAATCCGTATATCAAGACCGCTACAGTGACAAGACAGCTGCCTTCGACTCTGGTGATCACTGTTACGGAGAGACAGGAAGCCTGTTCGTTCAAATACGATAATGACTATCTGGTAATGGACGAGGAAGGCATACTTCTCAGGAAGACGAGAACGGAACCTAAGGTGACGCGTGCGGAAGGCATGGTAGTATCCAGGATCAAGCTCGGGGAGAAGATCGGGACCAAGGATGACAAGAAGTTCGAGAAGCTCCTCAAACTCCTGCAGTCTGCGAAGAAAGGCGACCTGTACTTTGTCCGGATCGATCTGACCGAAGAGGAAAAGAACGGTGCGGTAGTCGCTTACATCTACGATTCGCTGATGATCAAAACAGATTACGATACTCTCATCACCTTCATCAAGAACGGCCGCCTTCACAAGTCGATAGAATGGCTGTTCAACGAGGGGATCAAGAGAGGAACAATAACTCTCGGAAGTGACGGGACTGTTTCGTTCGAACCGGGAATATGATCCGGAGCTGCTTTCAGCAGGGGTTCGGGCGGCAAGAGAAGAAAACAGACACAGCATGGAGCGGAAGCGTGTACCGGCGCTGCAGTTTACAAGTAATTGTGTCGTGTCAAGCTATTTGACGCTAAATGTTGTGTTTTTTTGTGCAAACCTAATGCATTTAACCTTACTATATGTTAAGATAACTATATCTATTTATGAGTTTTACGAGGAGGGCTAACTATGGAATTTGTTTCCGACTTTGTATCTGAAACAGACAATGCCGCGATCATCAAAGTCATTGGCGTCGGCGGGGGCGGCTGCAATGCGATAAACAGGATGGTTGACACCGGACTTCAGGGTGTTACTTTCATAGCGGTTAATACAGACAGACAGGCACTCTCTAAGTGCAAGGCTGAAGTAAAGATCCAGCTGGGAGAGAAGATAGCGGGAGGAAGAGGCGCAGGCGCTAATCCTGAGATCGGACAGAAAGCAGCTGAGGAAACGATCGATGAGATCATCGGTCACATCCAGGATGCAGACATGGTATTCATCACTGCAGGAATGGGCGGCGGTACAGGAACAGGAGCTGCTCCGGTCATCGCTAAGGCATCGATGGACTGCGGCGCTCTTACAGTAGCTGTAGTTACCAAGCCATTCACATTCGAAGGCAAGAAGCGTTGGAACAGAGCTGCCAAGGGTATCCAGTACCTCAGCAACTTTGTTGACTCTCTTGTCATCATTCCTAACGACAGACTGATCGATACCAGTCAGAAGAACACTTCGATGCTCGAGGCATTTGCAATGGCAGATGATGTACTCAGAAAAGGTGTTCAGGGCATCTCCGATCTTATCAGTGAATATGGTCTGGTCAACGTAGACTTTGCCGATGTAAGGACTATCATGGAGGGCAGAGGCGTTGCTCACATGGGCGTCGGCGTAGGCGAAGGAGAGAACAGGATCGACGAAGCTATCCAGAATGCTCTCAACAGCCCACTCCTCGAGACATCTATCGCAGGAGCCAAGTCAATTCTTCTGTATGTATCCGGCGGATATGACATGGGAATGCTTGATATCAATACAATAGCTGAGAAGGTACAGACCGAAGCTGATGCTGATGCTAATATCATCTTCGGAGCTGCTATCAGCGAAGAGATGCAGGAGAAGATCTCCGTCACTATCATCGCAACTGACTTCAACAATGCAAGAGCAGGCATGGACGGGATCATCGATGCACCTGAAGGCGGCAGGAACACTCTTACCGGTAAAGAGGTAGAAGTAGACGGAATGAAAGGCAGAGAGGTCGACCTGAATGCTCTGTTCGAAGACAGCAGCGTTCCTTCATCCGGATCCGCTGAATTCGATATTCCTGAATTCCTGAGATAATTCAATACGCAGGAAAGACAGCGATGCTGGTCAGAATAGAATCAGAAAGTAACAGCAGGCTCAAGCTTGTCAGCAAACTGAAGACTCGAAGGGGCAGAGTCAACGAAGGGCTGTTCGCAGCCGAAGGTATCAACCTTATAAGACAGGCGGCCTATGCAGGTAGTGATATCCGCTTCATCCTGGTGCCGGACACCCCGGCAGGAGATGAACTGCAGGAGTTCATTGATTCCTGTATATCTGCAGGTAAGCCTGATGTGTGCGTGGTGCCTCAGCATATCTTCGATAAGATCACTGATGCCGGACACGGTGTAGGCGTACTGGCGGTTGCCGGGATGCCTGCCAATGATCCCGGGATGGCTGAGCGCATCGCTGAAGATTCAAATATACTGGTGCTTGACAGGATACAGGATCCGGGGAATATAGGGACGATGATCAGGACTGCAGTTGCTGCCGGTTACGGAATGATCATTGCGATCAAGGGTACTGCAGATATATATTCACCCAAAGTCCTGCGGTCTACTGCAGGAATGATATTCGAGATACCGTTCGCGTATGTTGACAGCGCAGATGAGCTGGAGAGACTTCTTCGAAGAACGGGCAGGAGGATCGCTGTTACTGATCCTGCACAAGGCGTGCCGTACTATGAGGCAGATCTGAGCAGAAATATAGCTTTGGTCATTGGCAATGAAGGCAACGGGATCAGCGACGAGGTTATGGAACTCGCAGATATAAGGGTGAACATTCCGATGAAGGGAAATACCGAATCCCTGAATGCAGCTGTATCAGCATCGATACTGATGTATGAAGCTGTCAGGAATCATTAAACAGTTAACAAGGGGAAGACAAAATGGAAAAGAACAGAGCTGATGTGATGATCTGCGGATCTAATTATGTACTCTCCAGTGAAAAGAGTGAGGAGCGTATCAAGGACATAGCGAAGTATGTTGATGATGAACTGAGACGTACCAGCAAAGCCCTTAACGTGAATCCTAACTTCAGAGCTGCAGTTCTCACTGCACTTAATGTCACTGAAAAACTCATGGACAGCACTGATATGGTGCTCAAGCTCCAGACAGAGAATTATCAGCTTGATAACGATGTAAAGCATTACATCGCGATGTGGGAGCAGACCAAGAAACAGGTGACCGATCTCAAGGAAAAGATGTCCACTGAGGTCGACAGACAGTCGCAGAACAATGAGGACTACAAGAAACTCCAGGAGAAGCTCGTAGAGATGGAAAATGCATACTTCGATCTTCAGATGGAAAATGTCAATCTCAAGAACGAGCTCAAGTCTATCAAAAGAATGAACAGCGAAGATGAACTCTAAGATACTCGGACTTCTTGAATTCAACAAAATATTAAGCCTGCTCCGCGATCAGGCGGGATCTGAACTTGCGAAAGAGAAGATATCAGAACTCGTCCCGATGAGTAATATGCATATGGTGCAGGATGCATTAACGGAAACTACTGAGGCGGTTTCCGTTATTCTATGTAAGGGGAATATACCGATCGGAGAGACAGGAGATATCACCGGCATTGTAAGCCTTGCGTGCAAGGGCAGGACGCTCAGCATGAGAGAGCTGCTGCAGGTGAGGACAAGTCTTGCGATAACCAGGCAGGTCAAAGCCTTCCTGTCTTCGGATATCCCTGACGGCCTTAAAGTGATCCCGGAGATATGCAGTCTGCTGGAGCCTGTTCCAAAGCTCGAGCAGGATATAAGCATGTCTGTTCTCAGTGAAGACGAGATGGCTGACAGCGCATCGCCTGAACTGAGGAGGATCAGAAGAGAGATCAGGAACAAGAACGACCTGATCAAGTCAAGACTCCAGAAGATGGTGACGAGCGGATCAGCCAAAACTCATCTCCAGGATGCGATCGTTACAATGCGTAACGGAAGATATGTCATCCCGGTCAAGAGAGAATACATCAGTCTGTTCCCGGGCATGGTGCACGACCAGTCCTCAACAGGAGCAACGCTCTTCGTAGAACCGCAGGCTGTCGTCAACCTCAACAATGAGCTTCGCCAGCTGGGGATGGATGAGCAGGCTGAGATCAACAGGATACTCGAACTGTTCACCAGCAGAACAGCAGAGCACCACAATGCTCTGGAGAACAATCAGAGACTTCTGACAGAGCTCGATTTCATCAGCGCCAAGGGTAAGCTATCCTGCATGATGGACGGAAGAGAGCCTCTGCTGAATGATAAGGGAATAATAGATATAAAGACAGGCAGACATCCGCTCATACCGGCGGACAAGGTGGTTCCTATCGATGTTGAACTCGGCCACAGATGGACGACCCTCCTCATAACAGGACCGAATACCGGAGGTAAGACTGTTACCCTCAAGACTATAGGATTGCTTTGCCTGATGACACAGAGCGGACTGCATATACCTGCTGACGAGAAGAGCAGCATGCCGGTCCTCAGTGAGATATATGCGGATATAGGCGATGAGCAGAGCATAGAACAGAGCCTGAGTACGTTCTCCTCTCATATGAAGAATATGATAAGCATATTTGAAGGGGCGGGCGCGGGCAGCCTGGTCCTGCTCGATGAGCTCGGAGCCGGCACAGATCCTCTCGAGGGCGCGGCTCTCGGTATAGCAGAGCTGGAGACGCTCAAAGAGGCAGGCGCTCTTGTCGCTGCGACCACGCACTACACGGAGCTTAAGAAATATGCTCTTTCCACTCCGGGCGTAGAGAATGCGTCGATGGAATTCAATGTCGATACGCTCTCACCGACATACAAGCTCAGAGTCGGGCTGCCGGGAAAATCAAACGCTTTCGAGATATCAAGAAAACTCGGACTGGATGAATCGATCATCACCAGAGCTTCCGAGCTGCTGGGTGAGGAACAGCTTGAATTTGAGGAGGCTGTTTCAAGAGTCGAAGCCGATCAGGCTGAGGCCGAAGAAGCACTCCGTGAAGCGGGAATAGCGAGAGACAAGGCTGCTCATGATCTGGACGAAGCTTCGAAAGAGCTGATCAAAGCCAGGGCCGAAGCAGATAAGATCCTCGAGGATGCGAGATCGAGAGCCAGGATGATGCTGAGAGATGCTCAGGGTACGATCGATGAGATCTCTGCTGAGCTGAGGAGCATCAAGGACCGCAGGAAGAACGCGGCTTTCGATGAAGGTCATATCGCCGGAGGTGCGGCGAAAGGCCGCAGAGAGCTGAGGCAGGCTGAGAGCAAGTATCAGCCTCATGAAGCGCCGAAGCCGGAAACTCTGCAGACAGGCAAGGTGCCTGAGCCTGAGATGATCAGGATAGGCATGAAGGTGAAATATACCAAGCTGGATCAGACCGGTGAAGTCGTAAGTCTGCCGAATTCCAAGGGCAAGCTCTTCATAATGCTCGGGTCTATGAGGACGGCTGTCAACATCAATGACATCGTCATCGCTGAGTCTGAAAAAGAAGGCAATAAAGAGAAGAACAAACGAAAATACAGCGGCATGTCCTTCGGCAAGACCAAGACTATCAGGCCGGAGATCAACCTGATAGGCAAGAATCTCGATGAAGCCGTCGATCTCATGTCCAAATACATCGATGATGCTTTCCTGGCCGGACTCGGGACGGTCCATGTCATCCACGGCAGAGGAGAGGGTATACTCCGTAGCGGACTCAGAGCAGAACTGAAAAAGAACAAACACGTGAAATCATTCAAATCCGCGCCGTATAATGACGGCGGGGACGGATGCACTGTCGTAGAACTCAAAGAGCGGAAATAGTAGCGTGTAAGATCGTTTTTCTGCTATAATTATTAGTCAGAATAACAGACATTGAGACCCTCACCTGTCAGGTGAGAGTTTTCGCACGTATTTATTACCAAAAGGAAATAAAGAATGTATATAATCAGCAGATGCCTCCTCGGACACAATTGTAAATACGATGGAGGGAACAACAGAAACGAAGAACTGATAGAGTTCTGCCGTACTCACGACTATATCACTGTCTGTCCGGAAACCGCAGCATGCCTGCCTTCGCCGAGACAGCCGGCGGAAATAGTCCCGGTCGAGGACGGATATTTCAAAGTATATGATAAAGACGGGAAGGATCTCACAAGAGACTTTGACTACGGAGCTGAGCTGTCACTTCAGTCGGTGCTCGTAGAGCATGGCAGCAGGAAATACGGCACATGCAAGATAGAAGGCGCTATCCTCAAGGCAAACAGTCCTTCCTGCGGAGCCGGATCTGTCTATGACGGATCATTCAGCGGTAAGCTTGTCGGAGGGAACGGTTTGTTCACTGACAAGCTGATCGATGCTTGTATCGCGGAGAGAGAGAACCCGGACATCTCTGAAGAGCGCAGAGCATTTGCTGATGACTTCAGGATATGTGACGAGAACAACTTTGCCAGAGTCTTCGGAGATAAATAGAGCCATGTGCTCTGTGACGGGGATCGTGTACAAGAACAGAGCCCCGCGCGTGCGGCCGGCGTTTATGGCCGTAAAGCAGAATAAACTAACTGATTAAAGGAAAACGGATCGCTTATGGTAGATTTCAAGGAAATAATAGCTAAAGAAGTATTTGATGAATCATTCGGCCTGACAGAGGAAGAGATCAAAGGAATGATCGAGATACCTGCTGACGAGAAGATGGGTGACTATGCTTTCCCATGCTTCAGGCTGGCTAAGGCATTGAGGAAAGCTCCTCAGATGATCGCGGCGGATATCGCCGGACGGGTCGCAGGAAATGATGCTTTTGCCAAAGTGGAGAATGTCAACGCGTATGTCAATTTCTTCATCAACAGATCATATTTCGCAGGGCAGGTCGTCGATGAGATCAACCGCGAGGGAGCTGCGTACGGCAGATCTGATGCAGGCAAAGGCCGCACAGTCATCGTCGAGTATTCATCGCCTAACATCGCAAAGCCTTTCCATATCGGGCACATCCGCAGCACAGTGATCGGCAACGCCATCTACAAGCTGTATGATGCTGTCGGCTTTGACGTTGTAAGGATCAACCATCTCGGTGACTACGGAACACAGATTGGAAAGATGATCGTAGCTTACCGCAAGTGGGGAAGCGAAGAAGAGCTTGCAAGTGATCCGATCAAGAGCTTGCTTGGTTATTACACTAAGTTCCACGTTGAAGCTGAGAAGGACCCTTCACTTGATGATGAAGCAAGAGCTACATTCGCGAGACTCGAGGCAGGAGAACCGGCAGAGGTCGAGCTGTGGAAGAAGTTCAGAGAACTGAGTCTGGCAGAGTTCAACAGAGTATATGACATGCTGGATATCAGCTTTGACTCCTACGCAGGCGAGAGCTTCTATTCTGACAAGATGCCGAGATTCATACAGGAACTCAAGGACAAAGGCCTTCTTATCAAGTCGGAGGGAGCGCAGATCGTTGACCTTGAGGAATACGGTATGAGCCCTGCCATGATAACCAAGTCTGACGGATCCAGCCTCTACGTCACTCGTGACATAGCTGCTGCGGTCTACAGAAAAGAGCATTATGATTTCTATAAATGCATATACGTCGTCGCTTCCCAGCAGAACCTCCACTTCAAGCAGTGGAAGAAGATTCTCGAGCTGATGGGATATGAATGGCAGAAAGACTGCATCCATGTTCCTTTCGGCCTCGTCAGTCTGGCTGATGGTGACGATATCAAGATGATGTCCACACGTGAGGGAAGAGTTGTATTCCTCGAAGACGTACTCAATACCGCTGTTCAGAAGACTGCCGAGCTCATGAGGGAGAAGAACACTCAGGGCGTAGATATCGATAAGGTATCATCCGAGGTAGGTATCGGAGCAGTTATCTTCCAGGAACTCTCCAACAACAGGATCAAGGACTATGTATTCTCGTGGGACAAAGTCCTCAACTTTGACGGCGAGACAGGTCCTTACGTTCAGTATACACATGCGAGAGCATCCAGCGTTCTGAGGAATGCTTCGGACGCAGAGCTCGCAGCTATCAGAGACGGCAAATACGATCCGTCATATCTCGGCAGCGACAGTGCCAATACTCTGGTCAAACTGCTGTACAGAGTCCCTGAGGTCGTCCTCGAGGCAGCGGATAAATATGAACCGTCAATAGTTACACGCCATCTGGTGGATATCGCACAGTCATTCAACAAGTTCTATCATGACGAACACATCCTGGTCGAGAACAGCGAAGAGAGGCTTGCAAAGCTGGCGCTTGTTCTTGCATCAAGAACAGTTATTGCAAATTGCCTGGCTCTTCTCGGGATCAAGGCGCCTGAAAGAATGTGATTACTGACATATACCGGTTGCAATTCAGAACCGTGATGCCAGCTGCTTCTGATAATTGACGAAAGGAAGAATAGAAATGAAACTCCTGCTTTGTACGATCAAGACAGACCGCAGATACACAGACTACGAACTCAGCTCGCTGTACTCGGTAGTTGCAGATTCACCGCTTGATGTGGACATGAGGATCTTCAACAAGTATGAGCTGGACGGAAGCATTTACGAAGAGATAATAAGGGGCAAGTACAGTATCGTGTACCTGCATTGTGACGAACTCAATGTCCGTCATATCTCGATGGTAGCAGAGATGGTCAAGAAGGCAGCTCCGAGCACAGCTATTGTGGTAGGAGGTATGCAGGTATCATTTGAGACCAGAAACTACATGAAGGCTAATCCGTGGGTCGACTATGTTATCCGCGGCGAGGGCGAGACTGTCCTTTTCAACTTCCTTAAGTCGCTTCTGGACTACGAATTCGACTTTGAGAGCATCAACGGCCTGGCATTCAGGAACGGAGATACGGTCGTAGTCAACAATTACGATGAGCCTGTGGAGATGGATGATCTGCCTTTCGTATACGATAAGACAGACACTATCGGAGGAACGGTCTATTATGAAACCGCCAGAGGCAATGCTGACAGGACGGTTTACTCACAGTACATTCCGGACTCAACTGTAAGAACACTCAGCCTCAACAGAGTATGCCGCGAGCTGAGGTACTTCCTGGTCAAGGAGGTCGAACGCGTCGTATTCTTCGACAGATGGTTCAATTTCAACAGCGAGAGAGCTTACAGGATATTTGAATATCTCATCAATAATGATAACGGCGTTACTACATTCGAGTTCGACATCTGCGGCGACAATCTTGATGAGGAAACAGTAAGACTTCTCGGCGAAGCGCGCGAAGGTCTGTTTGAATTCAATATCGATGTCGCGAGCACCAACGCGGAAGTTCTGGATGCGATCGGACGCAAAGCTAACATCTATCAGCTGATGTACAATGTCACCAAGCTGCTTCAGACAGGCAAGGTCAGAATAAACCTGTCGGTAACTGCAGGTCTGCCGCTCGAAACAGAGGCACTGTTCGGCCGCTCGTTCAACAAGGTTTACGGCCTGGGCGAAGGATCGCCGCTGAAGATCAAGGACATAAGAGTGGCTAAGGGCACTGTCCTCAGATACAATGCAGACAAGTTCGGATATGTCTATACAGATGAAGCTCCGTATGATGTCATCTGCACAGATCATCTCTCAGCTGTTGAGATGATCGATCTGAGAACTATGGCAAGAGTAGTCGATGCATATCTGGGCAATGGCGGATTCAAAGCATCGTTGCCTAGGATCATGAACGATACCGGTATCAAACCGTATGATCTCTTCCACAGCCTGACTGAGTTCATATACAGCAAGGGTTACGGAACCAGGCTCCACAGAAAGGATCAGCTTGCAAGACTGCTCTACGCTTGGGCAACGGATCTGTATTATCAGTTCGATGATACTCTCAAGCTGGACATCCTCAGGGATGCAGTCCATGCAGATCTCGAGAAAGAACTGCCGGAAGATGCCATGATCAAATTTGAAAGAGCAGGCTGGAGTATAGAAGATTGAGCAACGAAGACAGAATAAGCAAATATCTGAGCAAAGCCAACCACGACATGCTCTTCGGTGAGCTGAGTGATGATTTTCTCCGCGTGATGGGAGGCCTTGAGATCCTTAAAGGGATCCCGGTCCCTATCAGCGAGGGGGAGAACGGCAGGATAGCGGTAAAGAGCATCGTCCTTGATATGGCCAGGGTCATAGGAGGAGATGCCTCTTTCGTGTACGCGAATAATTACCTTACATATATCAAAGCAGCAGCAGGCGATGATGCGGAACCTATACTGGTATCAGAAGGCGCCAGGTGCGCTGATGAAGGGAAGTATGAGGAAGCATGCATGCTGCTCAGAACAGCACTGATGATCGATCCTGAGTCTCAGGCGGCACAGTACTTATACGGCAGAGCCTGCAAGGCTTGTTATGAGACTGCAGCTGAGAACGCGGCAGAGGGCGGTACAGATCTCGGCGAGGACTACATCGGCTCATTCAAAGCTGAATCGATGGATGCCTTCGAGAAGCTCACTATGAGTCATCCGGACTTTGCCATGGGATATTACTTCCTCGGATATGCCTACCTGAATATGGGGCTGTATCTCAAGACCAAACTCACATGGGATGATTTTCTGAAGTACTCTTCATCCGCAGGTGCGGGAGATGCCGGAATGGATGAGAACCAGCTTGAGGATCTCAGACATGAGATATCCGGAATGCTGCTGGATCTGGAAGAACCTGTCAAGATAGAGCTCGGCTGTAACAAGATAATGGGCGGAGACTTTGTCGGCGGGAAAGACGTCCTGATGGAGTTCACGACAGGGCGCTATGAGAACTGGTGGCCTCTGTGGTATTACCTCGGAGTTGCGGAAGCGTCTCTGGGCAATGCTGAAGAAGCGATCAGTGATCTGAAGAGGGTGCTGACTCTGTCACCGAGTAATACAGATGTGATGGATGAGCTGGCCGGCTTGTATGAAGCGATAGGGGATAAGGTAAACGCGGCAAAGTACAGGCAGAAGATAGAGGTAGTCAACCGGAATTCAGAGCTTGAGAATACTCTCTCCTAATCGATAGAGTCGACGAATAGAGCAGCCTGAGGCCGCAGAGTATGATATCGGTGGCAGGAAAAGACCGGAAAAATACCGGTTTGCTATCATTAGGAAGATACAAAAAATAGTTGAAATAAATAGGATTCGGGTGTTGACAACGATGCCCGAATCCGCTATACTAAACGAGTCGCAAATAATGGCAAAGATTGTTCCGAGGTAGCTCAATGGCAGAGCAACCGGCTGTTAACCGGTAGGTTGTGGGTTCG
>SVCR01000008.1 GCA_015058265.1 Clostridiales bacterium | reverse complement strand
CGCGCAATTGAAAAAGCTCTGTTCCCCTTGAATTTTGGGGATCCAGAGCTTTCTTACTGTCAAAGACGGGATTATACGGTTATTGTAGCATAAATCGATTACGAATACCTATTAATAATGCAACCCAAACATAGTGGACGGATAAAAAACACGAAAACCACCAAAGCGCCACACTTATGCTTATTGCTTTATGATAAAATAAACAATAACAATGTAGCAAAGTCTGCATATTTTTTTCGGGAGGTATTTAAAAGATGATATCCAAAGCAATGGAGCCATTCTTGGCAGGAAGCTCGCAGATAAGAGCAATGTTCGAAGAAGGCAAGAAGATGGCTAAGATCTATGGCAAAGAAAACGTCTATGATTTCAGTATAGGAAATCCGGGATTGAAGCCGCCTCAGGAAGTCTTTGACGCTATTGATGAGATCAACCATGAACTGGATCCGCTCCTCGTGCATGGCTATCCGTCAAATGCAGGATATGAGTCGACAAGAAAGGCGATCGCAGATGACCTCAACGAGAGAGCAGGAGGAGATTTTTTCGATGTAGATCATATTATCATGTCGTGCGGAGCTGCTTATTCAATCAACATGATCAATAAGTGCATTTTCGATCCGGGCGACAAACTGGTAGTATTCGCTCCATACTTTGTAGAATATGGCAACTGGGCACGTAACTGGGGTGCAGGGATCATAGAAGTACCTGCTAATCCTGAGCTTAAGTTCGACCCTGACGCAGAGGCTCTGAGAGAACTGCTCGTCCCTGAGGTCAAGGCCGTAATGCTCAACAATCCTAACAATCCTACCGGCAAGATCTATTCCAGAGAAGCGCTGGATGCTGTAGCCGATGTCCTCAGAGAAGCAGAGAAGAAGTTCGGGCATACGATCTATCTTATCTGTGATGAGCCTTATAGAGAATTGGTCTATGATGGTTCAGATGTTCCTTTCCCTGGAGATTATTACGCAGATTCTCTGATCGCCTATTCGTGGTCTAAGTCTCTGTCGATGCCTGGAGACCGTATAGGATATGTTGCTGTACCTAAGTGCGCAGAAGGACATGAAGAGCTGGCGGCTGCGCTGGTAGTTGCTTGCCGAGTTCTCGGCGGAACTAACGCACCGACTATCCAGGAACTCATCGTTGAGAGATGTCTTAAGTGCAGATCTGATCTGGATTATTACAAGCAGAATGCTAAGGACCTCCATGAGATCGTTACAGGTGCCGGCCTCGAATGCATCTATCCTCAGGGCGCGTTCTATATGTGGATCAAGTCACCTGTAGAGAACGAGATGGAATTCGTCCAGGCGGCCAAAGAAGAAAGGATCCTTATCACACCGGGAAGCGCTTTCCATGGTCCGGGCTGGGTAAGAGCATCGTTCTGCGGTTCCAATGAAATGATCCACAGATCCAAGGAATCCTGGTACAACCTCGGAAAGAGGTTCAATCTGAAATAACACTCACCGGTGTCTCACGCCACTGCAGGCGGAGGCATATAGGAACAAAAAGTGTTGGCAAAAGCCGCTGCAACAGCTGAAATATCATGCGTTGCGGCGGCTTTATCTTTTCTGTAAGGCGATCGGCGGTCCCGCGAATGCGTAGTGTTCAGTATACAGTATCTTATCAGGCGTTATCCTTGAGTATCTCTCGGGCGACGAATACTCCGCTTGCCGATGCATGTGACAGGGAATGCGTGACTCCGCTGCCGTCTCCGATCATATACAGGCCCTTATGCTCTGTCTCAAGATGTTCGTCCAACCGGACTTCCATGTTATAGAACTTGACTTCGACTCCATACAGGAGAGTGTCATCGTTGGCTGTTCCCGGCGCGATCTTATCGAGGGCATATATCATCTCGATTATGCCGTCGAGGATCCTCTTAGGCAGTACCAGACTCAGGTCACCCGGCTCTGCCTTGAGAGTAGGCGTCACAAAGCTGTCAGCAAGGCGCTTGTGGTTGGTCCTGCGGCCTCTGATCAGATCGCCGAATCTCTGCACTATGACGCCGCCTCCGAGCATATTGGACAGACGAGCGATGCTCTCGCCGTAGCCGTTGCTGTCTTTGAACGGGACTGAAAAATGCTTGGATACGAGAAGCGCAAAATTGGTATTCTCTGTCTGCTTATTCGGATCTTCGTAGCTGTGTCCGTTAACTGTGACGATACCATTGGTGTTCTCGGTAACAACGCTGCCGCGCGGATTCATACAGAATGTACGGACTTTATCTTCGAACTTTTCGGTTCTGTATACGATCTTGCTTTCATAAAGCTCATCTGTCAGATGCGCAAAAAGAGCTGCAGGCAGTTCGACTCTTACGCCTATGTCTACACGATTGGAGCTGGTGCTGATACCAAGCTCGCCGCATATAGCTTCCATCCACTTGCTTCCGCTCCTTCCGACAGAAACTATGCACTTGCTGCATGTGTAATCGCCGTCATCGGTGATCACTTTATAGTATTCCCGCTTGTTCTCATCATCCGCGTGATCCTCCGCGGCCGCGTCACTGTAAGCCAAACGGTTTTCTTCAGTCAGGATCTCAATGTGCCTGACCGGCGTGTTGAAGAAGAAGGTCACTTTATCTTTAAGCTTGCTGTACAGGTTCTCGAGGACTATGTAATTCTTGTCTGTCCCAAGATGCCTTACCGAAGCATCGAGGAGCTTGAGCTTGTTCTGCATGCAGATCTTTTTGAACTGAGTGTTTGCAGTGGTATACAGTTTAGTGCCCTCGCCGCCGTTAGCTATATTGATCTCGTCGACATACTGCATGAGTCGAAGCGCTTCTTCTTTGCCTATATACTCATAGAGAGTTCCGCCGAAATCGTTGGTGATGTTGTACTTCCCGTCTGAAAAAGCACCCGCGCCGCCGAAGCCGCTCATAATAGAGCAGCTTTTGCAGCCGACACAGTTCTTTACTTTTACACCATCGATCGGACACTTCCTCTTGCTGAGCTCATTGCCGGCCTCAAATACGCAGATCTTCAGGTCTGAGGATTTGCGTGTCAATTCATATGCTGCGTAGATCCCTCCCGGACCGGCACCGATTATTATCACATCATAGTCCATCATCAAATGTCTCCCATTATGTACTTTGAACAGAAATCGCTGTTCAGCGTGTTATTGCCAAATACTTCTTTATTATATATGAGATTGGAACATCATAAAAGGCTTCCCGGTCAAGGAAGCCTTATAGATCGCTTTGATGTGTTTGTTGACGATCAGATATCTGCCGCCTCAGTTTCTATATCTTCAGCGAGAGTATCTTCACTGTCCTCATACTCGTTGGTGAGTTTGAACTTATCGAGAAGGTACATTACGAGACCAAGAAGCATTCCTGTGATTGCTGCAAGGCTCATTCCCTTGAGCTGTACCTGTCCGAGCTGGATAGCTACGCCGGAAAGACCTACAACGAATACAACTGATGTCATTGCGAGGTTGCGTGCCTTGGAGTAATCGATCTTGGAATCTACCATCAGACGGATACCGGAAGCTCCGATCATACCATACAGCAGGAAGCTGACTCCGCCCATTACAGGACCCGGGATGGTCTGGATGAGAGCGGATGCTTTGCCTATGAATGCGAGGCAGATGGAGAAGGCTGCAGCACCGCCGATGACCCATACACTGTATACCTTAGTGATAGCCATTACTCCGATGTTCTCACCATAAGTTGTAGTAGGGCAGGAGCCGCAGAATCCGGAAAGTGCTGTTGAGAAACCGTCAGCAAACATTGATCTGTGGAGACCCGGATCCTTGAGAAGGTCCTTGCCGATTACTTCGGATGTAACTACCTGATGTCCGATGTGCTCTGAAACAACAACCAACGTAGCAGGTATTATTACTGCGATAGCCTGTGCGCTCCAAAGTGGTGTCTGGAATGCAGGGCGTTCAAATACTCCTGCGGCGCTGACCAGCGAGAAATCGACAAGTCCGAACGCGAGAGAAAGAACATAGCCGGCTGTAATTGCGATAAGGATGGCAATGGCACTTGCAAATCCTCTGTAAAGTACTCCTCCGAAAACCGCAAGCAGAAGTGTTACGAGGAAAACTATAAGAGACTTCGGGTCGATATTTGTTGCCATCTGCATGTTCTCGTCGAGAAGTCCTCCGGTCTGTGCTGCGCTTCCGGCGAGCTCCAGACCTATGAGTGCTACGACAGGACCCATTGCGGCCGGCGGAAGAATAGCATCGATCCACTTGGTGCCTACAAATTTGATCAGTATCGCTATAGCGCACATCATGAGACCTGTAACGACAAAGCCTCCAAGCGCGTATCTGTATCCCAGTGCTTCGTTGCCTATAACCAGCAGTGCCGGCGAGATGAAGGCGAATGATGAGCCGAGATATGCCGGTGCTTTGCCTTTAGTGCAGATGATGAATATGAATGTTCCGATTCCGTTCATCAGCAATGCGATTGACGGATTGATACCGAGGATATACGGGACGAGCACTGATGCGCTGAACATAGCGAATGTGTGCTGGATCGAAAGGGGGATCCCTTTAGCGAGAGGGACTCTCTCCTGGACCTGGATGATTTTCTTCTGTTTTGCCATATGGGCCTCGCTTTCTTTCTCTGTGAATTACACTTTTTTTTACCACGAACAATTATACTTGCGTGCTAACTTCAGAACAATAGAAATGAATTAATAGTTTGTTCTTAAATTCAATCATTGTTAATATCTTATCGTGATGGCCGCAGCATCGGCATGCTCGACATTCAAGAATCGTACATTTCATCTTCGCTTGCTCTGCAGGAATGGGGAGTTGGCAAAGTTCCGCTTCGCTCCAGTTGCCCAACTCCATCCATCCTGCTGTCGCTCGCTCAGTGAACTGTATCGATTCTTTCATGAGTCTGCGCTCCCGATGCTGCGGCCATCACGCTTGATCTAAATAATATGGAAACGTCTGCAGCATCGGCATGCTCGACATTCAAGAATCGTACATTTCATCTTCGCTTGCTCCTATAGCTTCTGCATGCTCGACGATCCGATATTTTCTATAACGGTTTAACTAATAATAGATCTGTCCTTTATAGATGTTTTGACTACGATGTGTTAATATATCTGCATGAATAATAATATCGATGAAAAGAAAATACAGGAAGCGAAGGAAAAGCTTGCTTGCAAGATTGGCCCTCGGGAAGAGCATAAACCGGCTGCTGACACAGGGTCGTGTGGCAGCTCTTCTTGTGCTGTCGCGCCTTCTGCTTCTTCTGTCAGGCTTACTCAGATGACGACTGCCGGTGGTTGAGGCGCCAAAATAGGACCGGGTGTCCTGTCAGAGATCCTCTCGGGTCTTCCTAAGATCAGAGATCCGCGCATTATGATCGGGTTCGAGAGCAGTGATGATGCGTGCGTATATAAAGTTTCGGATGACATAGCGATCATCAACACTATAGACTTCTTCCCGCCAATAGTTGACGATCCGTATACGTTCGGACAGGTGGCTGCAGCCAACTCGCTGAGCGATGTTTATGCTATGGGAGGAGAGCCGAAGCTGGCTATGAACCTCCTGACTTTTCCTTCGACGCTTCCGCTGGACGCGGTTAAGGCTATACTCGAGGGCGGTAATGAAAAAGTCAACGAAGCGGGTGCGACTATAGTCGGCGGTCACAGTATCGAGGATAAGGAGCCTAAGTACGGACTGTCTGTAACAGGCTTTGCCCATCCGGATAGCATACTCAGCAACAGTGCCAATGCCGGGAATGTTCTGGTGATAACCAAGAAGATCGGTACGGGTGTGCTGACCACGGCTGCAAAGGTCGATCTCTTGACTGATGATGAGCTGAGGGAAATGGAATACACTATGGCCAGACTGAACAAGTACGGCTATCTTGCACTTGACGGAATCAAAGCCGGCGGGTGTACAGATATTACAGGATTCGGTCTGATCGGTCATGCGGCCGAGATGGCCAGAGCAGGGGATACAACTCTGGAACTGTACAGCAGCAAGGTTCCTATCTTCCCTAAGGCATTGGAAATGGCTTCGCTTGGGATCATCCCTGCGGGAGCATACAGGAACAGAGAATATACAGAGAAAGAAGTAATGGAATTCCTGTCCAGAGATCCGATGAGAGATCCTATGCTGAGGGCAAGAATAGACTGCCTGTATGATCCACAGACATCAGGAGGTCTGCTTATTGCTGTAGAAGAGCGTGATGTACCGAGGCTGGTCGAACAGCTTGGAGAACAGGGCTGTGAGACAGATGTGATAGGTTATTTCAAGCCTCGTTCAGGCAGATTCAGCGTAGAGATACACGATTAAGAAGATCTGAGCCATATAAAAGACCGGATATCAGTCGGAAGACTGGTATCCGGTTTAATAGTGCTTTTAGTGGAAAAGTTATATCCGAGCTTTTACATATTCCGAAAAAGCTTCGGCAGCAGGTGACAGCGAAGTGCTCTTAAGATGGATCATGTAAAATGAACGTTCTTCGGTGAAATCGCTTATTGTGGATATTCTGACTCTGCTGCTTAATGAGGCTGCGGCCTTTTCAGATATAACTGCGACACCCAATCCTGCCTCGACCGATCTTATGATAGAATCCGTGTCATCAAACAGGCCTGCGACTTCAAATGAATCTTTGTCAAATCCAAGAGAAGCTGCTTTGCGCTCAAAATTCCTTCGTGTAGCCGAGCCGGTCTCGCGCCACAGGAATGGCATCGATACAGCATCGGAAATAGTCACGGTGTCTTCGAGGCTGTAAGATTCCGGAGAGATCAACACGACCTTGTCTGATGCGACTTTGATACAATCAAGCGAATTGCTGCTGACTGAATCTCCGATGAAACCGATCTCGCCGCGTCTCTCAAGAATATTATCGATTACCGTCTGTGTATCAGACAATGATACATAATACTGGATCCTGCTATGTTCGCTTCGGAATCCTGCAAGAAATTCGGGAACGAAAGTGACTCCGGGTACAGAAGATGTCTGGATCTCTAGGATACCCTCAACACTGTCTCTGTCCTTGCCGATGGCGTCAAATGCCTGTGCTCTGGCATTGATCATCTCAACAGCATATTTGTAGAACTCTGCGCCTTGAGGAGTCATCTCCACAACTCGATTCCTGCGGTCGAGAAGCTTGACACTCAATTCATTTTCAAGATTCCTGATGTGAGTGCTGATAGTGGGCTGTGTAAAAAAAGTAGCGTCTGCTGCTTTGCTGAAGCTCTTGTAACGAACGACGTTAACAAATGCCTCTATCTGTTTGAAATCCATTAATTCATCCTCCTAATCCATTCCGAGCAACTGGACTCTGGATAAGCCCGGAACTGCATTTATCTCCCTTAACATTGCATCGAGAGCATCAGCATCCTCGCCAAGCTCAAGTGTTATCACAACATTGGCCCTGGCGTCTACGGGAGGATTCTGGTTGATCGTCCATATGCTGTAATCATATGTTGAAATAATTCCAATGACAGTCGAAAGAATACCTACACGGTGGCTCATCATCATTGAGATGATAGCGTGACGGCCCATTGAGACTGTGCTTATATCCCGGACCATGTCTCTGTACTTATAGTAAGTACTGCGCGATATCCCGACTGCTTTGACAGCCTCACTGACATCTTTTACAGCGCCTTCGTCGATCAGTTCTTTCGCTTCGGCGACTTTTTCATAATAAGATGGCAAGAGAGACTTGTCCACGATAAGGTATTTACCTTGCATGCTCTATGATACCCCTAATTATTATTCTTTTCAATAACAGATTTACTTATTACAAAGTCCTTCATTTCATCCGCAGAGATCACATCTTTGTGGAGGATCTCTCTGGAGAAGATGCCGGCAAGTCCTTCCGGAATAGGTGCGCCGGTTATCTCGCGGCATCTGTTCATGTTGACTTCGTCGCTCTCAGAGATCTCGGCGCCGAGTGCGCTCAGCACGGCTCTTGAGAACTTGTAAGGCGAAGCTGTCGAGAGCACTACAGAAGCAGTTCCTGACAGTTCTTTATCGCTGCACATGCATGCCCATGCTATTGATGTGTGGGTATCCATGAGATAGTGATGAGCCTCAAATACATCTCGAATAGCGGCAGCACCTTCTTCATCGCTTGCACAAGCTCCGGAGAACACTTCCCTGATCTCTTTCAGTTCATCCGGAGTGATCGTGTATTCACCTGTCTCAGAAAGCTCTTTCATATATCTGACAGTGTGTTCTTCGCCGCAGACGTAATACAGAAGTCTCTCGAGGTTGCTGGATACAAGGATATCCATTGAAGGGGACGTTGTCTTGTGGAACGGCCTCTTCCGGTTGTAATGGCCGGTATCGAGGAACTCGGTGAGGACATCGTTCTTGTTAGAAGCGCATACCAGTCTGCCTACAGGCAGTCCCATCTTAAGTGCAAAGTATCCTGCCATGATGTCGCCGAAGTTTCCGGTAGGGACGACGAAATCCAACTTATCCCCGTCAGCGATCGCGCCTGCGTTCACCAGCTGGCTGTACGCAGAGAAATAATAAACGATCTGCGGGACGAGTCTTCCTATATTGATTGAATTAGCACTTGAGAGTGAGACACCCGGAACCGGCTGAGGGATCTCCCTGAACAGCTTCTTGACGCCTGTCTGGGCATCATCGAAATTCCCGTGGATCGCACATGCTGAAGTATTGCTGCCCGGAGCAGTGACCATCTGAAGACGCTGAGTCTCAGATACACCGCCGTGAGGGTAGAATACGACTATGCGGGTTCCCGGAACATCACTGAAACCGCAGAGTGCTGCGCTGCCGGTGTCACCGGAAGTAGCTGTCAATATCATTATCTCATCTGTGAAGCCGTTCATATCTCTTGCCGCTGTCAGAAGATTAGGCAGGGCAGAAAGAGCAACGTCCTTGAATGCGGAAGTCGGTCCGTGGTACAGCTCGAGAACATAATCTTTGCCTACTTTGGCAAGCGGTGTAATGTCAGGAGATGAGAATTTGCCGGCATAGCTCTTCTCTACGAGCTCTGCTATCAGTTCCTCTCCGTAGTCCGGGAAGAACACGTTCCATACGGAACGAGCGATACCTCTGAAATCCTGCTTGATTATTTCGCGATAGTCTACACGGATCTTCTCGAGATCCTCAGGAACATAGAGTCCGCCGTCCGGTGCCTGACCTTTGAGTATCGCCTGTGATGAACTGACCTTGTGGGATGAGTCTCTTGTGCTGATATATTTGATCATAGTTCTGTTTCCTTATCTGTGTTTTTCATCTGATTGTCTGTAAAGTAACTTTTCAACTGTAAGCATTGAAAAATCACTTTGATTATGATACATTATTTCTGTTTGAAAGACAAGTGTTTTCGTAACGCGGACACTGAAAAAGACTTTGTCCGTATCTTGCGGAAAAACTAGAAAAAACCAGTGATTATTTGTGATTTAATAACAAATAGTCCGGTGTAAAACAGCTTTGTATAAAAACATATACATGACGGCCGATGATCTTCTGCTGTCGATTCTCACAGAAAAACGGGAGGACATAATGAAAATAGCTATCATGGGATTCGGTACCGTAGGAAGCGGTGCATATGATGTTGCGCAGTCTGCCTCGGATATCGAAGTAGTAAAGATCCTTGACCTGGTAGTCAGACCGGGATATGAATTCCTTTCAGATATTGTTACGTCAGATATCAATGATATCGCGAATGATCCGGAGATAGAGCTGGTCGTTGAGGCTATGGGCGGCATCGATACTCCGAAGAAGTTTGTCCTTGCATGTCTCAATGCAGGCAAGCATGTCGTAACTCCTAATAAGAATCTGATCAGTGCCTGCTATGAAGAGCTGATGGAAGCAGCGAACAGGAATGGCGTTGAGCTGAGGTTCACTCCGTCCGCGGGCGGCGGGATCCCGTGGCTTTACAATCTGATGAGGACAAGACGATGCGATACCATCCGTGAAGTCAGAGGTATTGTAAACGGGACCTGCAACTATATTCTTGATGCAATGTATGATAATGGAGCTGACTTCGATGAGATGCTGGCAAGAGCTAAGGAACTCGGATATGCAGAGGCCAATCCGGCGGCAGATATTGAGGGCACCGATACTCTGCGCAAAACTGTCATCTCTTCGAACTTTGCCTTCGGAACCGTGATCAGAGAAGAGGATGTTCCGTGCTATGGTATAGATACGATCGAAGCTAAGGACATCGCGTATCTCAAGGAAAAGGGTCTGTCCTGCAGGCTGATGATGAATGCCGCGCTCAATGACGGAGTGCTGTCAGCATATGTCGAGCCTACAGCATTTCCGATTACAAGCCTCGAGGCAAATGTCAAGACCAATAATAACCTCATAACTCTGGTCGGCGAGTATCTCGGAACTCAGAGCTTCTACGGACAGGGCGCGGGAAAGCTGGCGACAGGTGAATCCGTAGTGCAGGATATAATAGATATCAAGGACGGCATCCATATGACCGTTCCTGAGGGCAGGACCGAGATCAAAGTGGACAATGAGAAAGCTTTGCACAGGTATTACTTCAGGCATGACCATATGTGCGAAAGCGCTGAAGCGATAATAGATGAGTTTGAAGAAAGAGACGGCATCTACTACTGCATCACCAAGCCTGTTCCGGTGACTGTGATGCATGAAATAGGTAATAGAAGAAAGAGTAAAGGAAGAAAGATGTTCTTTGCGGGACTGAGTGAATAACAGAAGAGGATCGGAGGATTATGCTAAAAGTAATAAAGTTCGGCGGGTCGAGTGTAAGTGACAGCTCTCAGTTCGGTAAAGTAAGAGATATCGTCAGAGCTGATGAGTCTCGCCGCGTAGTTGTAGTATCTGCGCCGGGAAAGAGAAACAGTTCGGATAATAAGATAACTGATCTGCTGTATCTCGTTCATGCTCATATCAGATATGGCGTTCAGTTTGACAACATCCTTAAGATGATAAGGGACCGCTATCATGAGATAGCTGAAGAGTGCGGCCTCAGTATCGATATCGATAAGGAAATAGATGAGACATTCTCATCAGTCAATAAGAAAACATCAGTAGACTATATCGTATCAAGAGGGGAATACTTCTGCGCGAGACTGATGGCTGAGTACCTCGGATTCCATTTTGCGGACTCGTCAGAGTGGCTGATGTTTGATTATGACGGCAAGGTAGACAACAAGTCATCTGAAGCCAGGCTCAAAGAGCTTTTCGATGTATACGGAAATATAGTTACACCGGGATTCTACGGAGCTCTTCCTGACGGAGAGATCCATGTGTTCCCGAGAGGCGGCTCGGATATCACCGGTGCTTTGGCAGCATCATATCTGAATGCTGATATATATGAGAACTGGACGGATGTTTCCGGGATCCTGATGGTGGATCCGAGGATAGTCAAAGATCCTAAGACCATAGCCAGAGTCACTTATGATGAGCTGCGTGAGCTGAGCTACATGGGCGCTTCAGTACTGCATGAGGATACGGTCTTCCCGGTCAGGCTCAAGGATATTCCGGTAAATATCAGGAACACCAATGCTCCGGAAGATCCGGGAACTATAATCAGAGAAAGCTTTGATGATGAGCTTGAAGAGGAGCACGAAAGATTCGTCACCGGCATCACCGGCAAGAAGAATTTCTCGATCATCAACATTTACAAGAGCAGGATAGGGGAGAACAAGATAGCCCTTCTCCGTCAGGTGCTGGCGATATTTGACCGTTACGGGGTACCGGTAGAGCAGATCCCGAGCGGCGTGGACAGCTTTTCAGTCGTATTTCCGAGCGAAAGCATTGAGACCAGAAAATATGATCTGATGCATGAGCTGGAAGAGAACGAGGGGATAGACAGCTGTGAGCTGACGGAAGGCATAAGTCTGATCGCGATAGTAGGAAGACAGATGGCCTACAGAACAGGAATCTCGGGGAAGATCTTCAAAGCTCTGGGTGAGAATAAGATCAACATCAGAACTATCGAGCAGGGTGCTGACGAGATCAACATCATGGTCGGTGTTTACACTAAAGATTTCGAGCGGGCAGTCAGAGTCCTGTATGACAGCTTTGCAAGATAAAGCAATTTCATGGATAAGCTATAATAGTTTAGAACATATAAAAGAAAAAGAGGTGCGGAAATGAAAAAATACAATGTCGGAGTTATGGGTGCGACCGGAGCTGTCGGCCAGGAGATGATCAAGGTCCTTGGAGAAAGAAACTTTCCTGTTGGCGAACTGAGATGTCTTGCCAGCGCAAGATCTGAAGGAAAGAAACTGCAGACACCATTCGGTGAAGTGACAGTTCAGAGGACATGCGAGACAGCTTTTGACGGACTCGATATAGTGCTTGGCGCATCTGAAAATGATATCGCCGAAGCAATGGCACCGCATATCAAAGCTGCCGGCGCAGTGTTTGTTGACAATTCATCAGCTTTCAGAATGGATCCGGCTGTTCCGCTTGTAGTTCCTGAAATCAATCCTGAGGATGCTCTGAAGAACAACGGGATCATCAGTAACCCGAATTGCTCGACCATCATCACAGTGGTTGCGATCAATGCGATCAACAAGCTGTCTGAGATCAAAGCTCTGTATGCTTCTACATATCAGGCAACAAGCGGAGCCGGAGCAGCAGGTCCGATCGAAATGTACACTGAATCCGAGGCTATCCTTGAAGCAAGAGCAAACGGCGGAAAGGGCAATTCCTACGGAGCAGAGATCGAGCCGAAAGTATTCCAGCATCAGATCGCGTTCAATCTCATCCCGCAGATCGGTGGCTTTGGCGAAAACGGATACACTTCAGAAGAGATGAAGCTGCAGAACGAAGGTCGTAAGATCATGCATCTGCCTGATCTCAAGGTGTCCTGCACTTGTGTCAGAGTACCTGTGGAAAGATCTCATGCTATTTCTGTAAATGTGATCACTGAAGATAAGCTGGATCTTGACGATGTCAGAAAAGCTATCTCCGAAGCACCTGGCGCTAAGCTGTATGATGACGGAGACAACCACGTATATCCAATGCCTATAGTTACATCCAATCAGGATATCGTATATGTCGGAAGGATCAGAAAAGACCTTGTCTCTGACAACGGCATTAATCTCTGGTGCTGCGGAGACCAGGTAAGAAAGGGCGCAGCTACCAATGCGGTACAGATCGCGGAGCTTCTGGTCACTGAGTGATCCATGGTCACCCCGGACTTTTCAGGTCAGCGGGTTTCCGGCATTTTCTCCTGTAAGTCCTATAAGCCAAGCATAAGTTCATAGCAATATCAGAAAAGGACGGGTCGTTACCCGTCCTTTAATTCGTATAAAGTTATTCAATTGTATTTAGAATGTTTTCAATTCCTGAATCATTAATTTCTGTTCTTGTGCGGTTATCCTGATAAGTTTGATCTGTTGTATATCTTTCTATCTCTTTTCACTTATCTGATACCTGTAAGCAGGTTGGCTTTGCAGAGTTCCTATAACAGGATAACCTCTTTCTCAAATGTTCCCATTGGCCTATACCTCCTTTTCTGTGCCTTCCGGCACATTTTCCGCTGCCGGTCTCACTTCTTCCTTCTGTACTACCT
Organism: Clostridiales bacterium; assembly: GCA_015058265.1. The sequence goes on along the minus strand of SVCR01000008.1, from coordinate 4,144 downwards.
TGTACTGTCTGACCATCTCGCTATCACCTGAGATGATATCTACGCTCCTGTGTACTTTTTCCCTTGTGTACTCTTTCGGCTATGTACTTTTCCGTTGCGTATCTATACGCTCATGTAATTCTTCCACTGCCTACTTCTTCCAACTCTGTACTTGTTCCACTTCGCTAAGTACTGAGGTGTACTTTGTTATTGCCTGATCTCTTTCCCGTAATGCCATTATACGGTTCCGGATCCTGCTGTCATTCCCATGACCGGCTCGATTTCTTTCTTCCCTTGAGCTTGTCTAGATTGTACAGTTTTAAAAACAAAGTGTCAAGGGAAATCATGTTCTAAAAGAATACATAAACAAATAGTAACATTTCTGTATTTTCGAAGACATAAACCGGGCATTTTGCATACTGCGATGCAGAGGATCCTCTTGAGCAGATCTGTGATATATGATGAGGGTAGAAATCCGCTCTCGTTAAAATTATAATATATTAATAGGTCTTCCGGGGTAGAAGGGGGGTAGGATGAAGATAGAAGAGTTTTTTGAAAAGAATAAGAGGGCGGCAATCGCTTTTTCAGGAGGTGTGGATTCTTCATATCTGCTGTATGCCGCGGCCAAAGCAGGGTGCACAGTGACTGCTTATTATGTCAGCTCACAGTTCCAGCCGGAGTTTGAGTTCAAGGATGCTGTGTCTGTTGTTGAGTGTATAGAGAAGCTCATCCCCGGGGATAAGAGGATCGAACTGAAAGTGATCAAAGCTGATGTCCTGGCTGATCAGGTAGTATGCAGTAATCCGCCTGACAGATGCTACTATTGCAAAAAGGTCATAATGGGATGCATCAGAAGAGCCGCGGAAGAGGACGGATATCGGATCATCTGTGACGGGACCAATGCCTCGGACGATGTTGCTGACAGACCCGGGTGGAAGGCTCTCGGAGAATTCGGAGTCAGATCACCTCTCAGAGAGTGCGGCTTGACCAAAACAGAGATAAGAGAGCTGAGTCGTGAAGCCGGATTGCCGGTGTGGAATAAACCTGCATATGCATGCCTTGCGACCAGGATAATGACCGGCGAGGTGATAACCGGAGACAAGCTGGAGCGAACCGAAAACGCAGAGTCGCTGCTTTACGGCATGGGGTTCAGAGACTTCCGGGTCAGGATGAGGGGAGATAAAGCTCTTGTACAGGTCACCGCTGAACAAGCCGAGATGGTCCGCGACAGAGAAAACGAGATCAAGAAGGCTTTGGCGGAGTATTATTCAGAAGTGATTATCGACAGCAAGCTGCGTTAGCAGGTCTAGAAGATGAATGCCGGAAGTGAGGAAACAATATGTCGTGTAATGAAGGCAGCAGGGATCGCGTTTGCGAATTCAAATGCAATATCGATGATATGACGGCTGAGGAGATAGCTTTCGCTGCCGAGATGCTTATGGAGGCCGGCGCGAAGGATGTCAACACGGATCCGGTAGTTATGAAAAAAGGGCGGCCGGGGATGATAATGACGGTCATGTGCGAGGATTCAGAGGAAGAGAAGAAGAGGATGATCGAGTTGATCTTCCGTTATACTTCTACGATCGGGATCCGCGAGATAATATCAGACAGATACATTCTGGACAGAACAATCGATGTGATAGACACGCCGTACGGAAAAGTAAGGCGTAAGACAGTGAGCGGTTACGGAGTATCCAGAAGCAAATACGAATATGAGGATCTGGCTCGTATAGCGAAAGAGAAAGGGATCAGCATATCTGATGCGCGGGAACTCATTGAGAGTATAATATGATGAAAAAAGTTGCTTTCAAAAGGGATCGGGAATTCGTCGTTTAACGCAGGGGGTCGAACGGCAATTGTTTCGAAATATCTTTAGGAGGAAAACGTGATGAGTAAGGAAATGGAAGCGAAGATCGTAGAAACTGCTGAGTTTCTTAGAAACAAGGGCGTTGATTGTCCTAAAGTCGGCATAATTCTGGGGTCAGGATTGAATGACTATGCGGACAGGATCGAAAATCAGATCGTAATGCCTTATGAAACGATCCCTCATTTTCATAAAGGTGAGGTAGCCAGTCACAGAGGCGAGCTGGTATTCGGGGATCATATGGGAAAGAAGGTCGTTGTCCTTGCCGGCAGGTTCCATTATTACGAGTGCTGTGATATGGAAGTCTCGGTATTCCCTGTAAGAGTTCTGATAGAGCTCGGTATCAAGAGACTTATCATCACCAACGCTGCAGGAAGTATCAATTATAACTACCCTGCAGGACAGCTTATGGTGATAAGAGACCATATCAACCTGTCCGGAACAAATCCTCTTATGGGACCGAATTATGATAAATACGGAGAGAGATTCCCTGATATGACTTACTTATATAATAGGGATCTCAGATCTGAACTTATCAAAAGAGCAGCAGGCAAGGGCATAGTCCTTGTTTCCGGCGTATATGTAATGATGTCCGGACCGAGCTTTGAGACTCCTGCGGAGATCAGATTCCTGCGTACGATCGGCGGAGACGCAGTCGGAATGTCCACGGTGCCTGAGGCGATAGTCGCTAATCATGCAGGCCTGGAAGTTATTGGTATATCATTGCTAGGTAATATGGCTGCCGGAATGGTGGAGAGAAAGCTGAGCGGAGATGAGGTAATTGAAACGGGAATAGCCGCCCAGAAGAAGTTCGCACAAGTTGTAGATCTCGCCCTTTCAGTGTAGAAGTTCCTTGCAAATCAATTTATTTATTGTAGAATAACCATTGGCTGAAACGGATGATCGTATATCGATCCGAAGAGCCGAAGCACTATCACATATTGAAACAAATACGGAGAATCAAGGAATGGAAGCTAAGCTTACAAGGGAGCAGGCTAATGATCTGCTGCACAAGTATGTAAAAGGAGAAAACTATATCACTCACAGCTACGCTGTAGAAGCTATCATGAGAGGCCTTGCAAAGAGGCTCGCCCCTGATGATGTTGAGTATTGGGGAATCTGCGGATTGCTGCATGACCTCGACGAGGAGACATGCCCGTGGAGAGATGACTTCGCAACTCACGGACCTACATCCGCTAAGATCCTCAGAGATGAGGGGTTTGGCGATCCTGTAATGGAGAATGCCATCATGTCACACAACCCGGTTTGCGGAAAACAGCCCGAGACCACACTCGAGTACGCTCTCATCGCAGCTGACCCGATGTCCGGATTCGTCAAAGCCGTCGCTCAGATATATCCGGATAAGAAAGTAGCAAGTGTTAAGCATAAATCTGTTAACAAGAGATTCAAGGAATCGAGATTCGCTGCGGGTGCCAACAGACAGTATATGAGTCTGATAGAGAAGACGGGTATCACGTGGGATGAGTTTATTGATATAGCACTCGAATCAATGAGAGAGATAGCTGATCAGATCGGCCTTTAGTCGATTCTCGTGAATTCTATTGCAAACACAGGAGAGTAGGAATGAGCAAATTTACTTATTACCCTGAAGGCGTGTGCTCTATGATGATAGAGATCGAGCTTGACGGGGATATAATCAAAGATGTCGTCTTTACGGGAGGCTGCAACGGCAACCTGTCTGGCATTTCAAAGCTTATCAAAGGCATGAAAGCGGAAGACGTGATCGAAAGGCTCGAAGGAACAAAGTGCGGCTTTAAGGACACATCGTGCCCTGATCAGTTGAGCAAAGCACTCAGGCAGGCAGCCGGTATCGGAGCTTAAGCTGCAGCCGGATCACTGTATCGAATGCAGCCGGGACTTATGATGCAATCGGGGAGGAATAAGTGACAGTACACAGCAAGGGGGCCGGCGCGGCGCATCTTGAAGACATCGCCGGCAGAATGACCGCAATAGATACAAAGCCTAACGAGGGAAGATTCCTGGGCATGGAGGCTATCGTCGAGGAGAGCATAGAGCACCTTCTCACATCGATGTTCCCGTACCATTACGGAAAATGGCGCGGCAGGTTCGTCGAAACCGAAAAGAGAACATGGGAGCTCATGAGGGCTTATGATGCCCTGAATCAGGCGTTCAATCTCGTGTATGACGATCCGGAAGATGCCGCGAATATGGTGGAGGAACTGATCGATTCACTTCCTGATATCCTGGAGATACTTAAGACGGATATACAGGCCGGCTATGAGGGTGACCCTGCTGCTAAGAGTATGGACGAGGTGATAA
>SVCR01000201.1 GCA_015058265.1 Clostridiales bacterium | reverse complement strand
GGAGATGCGTGATTTTGCTGCCGGCGTTGATTGGGCTGATTCGGCAGAATACTGGATGAAGCAGGTGGATTCCATTGGCAGGGCAGGCTGTGCTATGTCTCCATGGCTGGAGATACCTAACGAAAAGAGATATGAGATCCTTGCCGAGGACAGCAATTTGAAGCGTGCAGAGATGATAGAGGAGATCCTCTACGATTTCCTTGAAGTCGGCAGGATCACTAATGAAGCGGTCACATCACAGCAGAAAGAACACCAGCAGATGTACCGGGAGCAGGCGATCAAGAGGCAGATGGAGCACCTTCAGCGCGAGCTCGATGAGATGCATCCTGAGAATGTAACGGACATCCAGAGATTTGCACAGAAGATCGCTGAGTCAGGGATGAATGAAACGGCTCGCAAAGAGGCGGAGAAGGTCCTTAACAGGCTGAAGCAGGAAGGAAATCAAAGTGCTGAAGCCGGGATGCTGTATGATTATCTGGACTTTGTGACCGGCTTATCGTGGACCAAAGAGGAAGCGGAAAATATAGACCTGAAGGAGGCCAGACGTATACTTGATGAAGATCACTACGGCCTCGGCAAAGTCAAGGACCGTGTGATACAGCAGATCGCTGTGATGAATCTGCGCAAGCAGCAGTCAGGCTCGATACTGTTGTTCGTCGGTGCTCCGGGAACAGGCAAAACAAGCATAGGTAAGAGTATAGCGAGAGCACTGGGAAGAGAATACGTCAGGGTGTCGCTTGGCGGAGTCCATGACGAATCTGATATAAGAGGTCACCGCAGGACGTACATAGGAGCTATGCCGGGAAGAATCATGGACGGAATACAGAAGAGCGGTGTATCCAACCCTGTGATGGTGCTGGACGAGGTAGACAAGCTCTCCGCGTCATACCACGGAAGTCCGGCGAGCGCTTTGCTCGAGGTACTTGACCCTGAGCAGAATAACACCTTCACAGATCATTACATGAATGTCCCGTATGATCTTTCAGACGTGCTGTTCATCTGTACCGCAAATACGACCGACACTATACCGGAACCTCTGCTCAACCGTATGGAAGTGATACAATTCAGCGGATACACTCCTGCGGAGAAGCTGCAGATCGCGATCCATCATCTCGTGCCGAAGTCACTTGAGAGCATGGGTATCAGCAGCGATCGAATGGAAATAAGCGATGATGCGATAGAGACGATCATCTCCGATTATACAATGGAAGCAGGCGTCAGAGGTCTGAGGAAGAAGATAGATACTCTTTCCCGTATATTCGCGGTAAAAGCGGCATCGGATCCGGATGGTAAATTCGTGGTCACACCGGAGATCGTAAGGGAAGAAATGGACACCAGACCGATACAGCATAACAAGATACTTCCGGAGCCTAAATCCGGAGTCGTGACAGGTCTTGCCTGGACTCCGGTCGGCGGAGAGATCTTATATATCGAGACAATGTTCACAAGAGGCAAAGGAGATCTTATCATCACCGGACAGCTGGGAGATGTCATGAAAGAATCGGCGAGGATAGCGATAAGCCTTGTCAAATCGCTCTTCCCTGATTCGGAGAGTCTGTTCAATGAAAATGATCTTCATATCCATGTTCCGGAGGGAGCTGTTCCTAAGGATGGTCCATCGGCAGGTATAGCTCTGACGACAGCATTGGCTTCGCTCGTCACGGGCAAAGTTGTAGATACTCATATCGCCATGACAGGAGAGGTGGCTCTGAGAGGAGTCGTGACTCCGATAGGAGGGCTTCCGGAAAAGCTTATGGCTGCTGAACGCGCGGGGATCTCCAGAGCGTTCATCCCTGAGGAGAACATGTTCGACCTCAAGGATGTCGCAGATGAAGTAAAAGAAAAAATCGAGATAACCCCTGTAGCCAGGGTAGAAGATGTTCTGAAGGAAGTGGGAATACTAGATATCCAGTGTAACTGATACAGGGCAATGATCACTGCCCATAACATCGGTCATGATCGCGGCGTCTGTCAGCTTGTCTGTCAGGCGCCGTGACAGTATGAAATAGTCGATACGCCAACCGATGTTCTTCTCTCTTGCTCTGAATCTGTATGACCACCAGGAATAGGTGACGGTATCCGGATAGAGATATCTGAATGAGTCCGTGAAACCGGAATCAAGCAATTCGGTCATCTTGCCTCTTTCTTCATCTGAAAAACCGGCGTTGCCCTTGTTGGACTTAGGATTCTTGAGATCGATCTCGTTATGTGCAACGTTGAGATCACCGCAGTAAATAACGGGTTTTACTTTATCCAGCTCCATGAGATAGGATCTCATGGCATCTTCAAATTCACATCTGTAATCAATTCGTGCAAGACCGTCCTGAGCATTAGGAACATAACAGCAAACAAGCCAGAAAGCAGGGTATTCAAGAGTTATTACTCTGCCTTCATTATTATGTTCACCGTTGATGCCGTATGAAACGGAGACAGGCTCCCCAAGGGCTTTTCTGGCAAAAATAGCAGTGCCTGAGTAGCCTTTTTTCTCTGCGTAGTTATAGAATTCGTAATAGTCATCAGGGTGGAAGTCTGCCTGACCGGCTTGCATCTTGGTCTCCTGTATGCAGATGAAATCTGCGTCTGCAGAATCGAAGAATTCCCTGAATCCTTTATTAAGAACGGCTCTGAAGCCGTTGACATTCCAGCTTATAAATTTCATATCGAATCTGTACTCCTGCTGTATTTCCGTTATTCCGTTTCAAACGGTTCCATTATCCAGTCTTTGTATTTCCCGATCCCGCGAACGATGATATATCCTGTTCCCGGGTCAACGTTATTGACTACAGAAATAACATAATCCTTACCTTCGCGAAGACCTCGGCCTTCATATGTTATTCCCAGCTTTGGCTCGGCTCTGAGACGCTTGATCTTGGTGACGCTCCTCTGGAAGGAAACATGACAGTCACCGATGGATATCGTGCGCTTCTTCTCTGAACCGCTTGCTCTGGTTTTGTATACTGTTCCGGGTCTTATGTACCATATGTCGTGGTCGACCTTGCCGCTGATCCCGCCTACTTTGGCCGAATCAGAACATTGCCAGAACCAGTAATCTGCGTCAAGATCCGATGTCTCTCCGTACTGTGCCAGCCATATGGTATCAGTATCATCGAGCAGATCAGCCTGCATGTAATTGGTCAGCATGTTCTTGTTCGCATAAACAGCGGATTCATAGCCTGCAGCTTCGACCCTTCGGCAGAATGCCTGAACGATATCATGATAGAACGAAGCCGCATACATCGAGCCGGTCTGTATCTTCTTGTCCAACCGGCCGTTAGGGTAGATCTCATAATCGATGACCAGAGGCATGGTTATCTCATGATCATCTACGAGATCGATAAGGAAGTCGGCTTCCTCGACGGCTTCTTGAGGTGTGAGAGCTTGAGAGTAGATATATGCCCCGGTCATGATGCCTGCCTGCGCGGCTTTGTCCACATTCTCTTCAAACATCGAGTCGATATGGAGCTTGCCGTCATCTGCATCTCTGTAACCGGCACGTATGAAAGCAAAGTTGGCACCACTGGTCTTGACCTTCTTCCACTTGATGCTTTCCCCCTGATGTACGGAAATGTCGACCCCGTGGATAGCGGCACAGTCATAGAATCGCTCGGCGTGCGTGATCCCTTCATCGGTCAGTCTGACATCGGTCTTCTTACTGAGGTAATCCGATAATCTGGAAACATTGACGAATACGAAAATTAAGATCAGAGCTGCAACTATGATCTTGAATCTGAAGGTAAAGCGATATCTGCGTTTGCGCCTGTAACGTGAAGGCGGTATTTCGTCTCTTCCGCTGACCCGGCGTGATGTTGCTCTGTATACAGGGCCGGATCGGGTGTTTCTGCTGCGCTGCTGCTTCGCCTGTGATGGTCTTGATGTAGTTCTTAACGGTTTGCGGTCAGCCAATGCCATGCCTTTCAAATATCAAGAGGGACAGGAAAGATGCATAAAACTGATCTTCTCATGCCCCGGAAGGATATTGTGTCATCCTTAT
>SVCR01000200.1 GCA_015058265.1 Clostridiales bacterium | reverse complement strand
TGCATGTTCATAGAAGAGATCGTTCTTCCGGAAAGTCTTCTCGCTATTAAAGAACGAGCTTTCAGAGGGATGAAGAACCTTCGCAGTTTAAGGATCCCGGACAAGGTGAGATCAGGGCAAAGCGACAGAGACATTCTGTCCGGGTGTTCAGCTCTCAAGTCGATCAAGATAGGTGCTGGATTTGATGCTGTTCCGGACGGCTTCGCTTGTGACTGCAACTCACTGGAGCATATATCTTTTCCTGATTCACTGAGGTCGATCGGAAAGTCAGCGTTCCAGAGCTGCACATCTCTCAAGGAGGCTGTTCTGCCGGAGAGCGTGGTATCGATCGGTGAGAATGCTTTCCGTGCCTGCAGAGAACTGCGGACGATATGGATCGGATCCGAGGTCACTGATATAGGGAACTGCTCATTCGTTGGCATCAGTTCAGATGCTGATATCATATGTGTATCTGACAGCTCGGCTTTCGACTCGTTCAGTGCCAATATCCATTCCATGAGGGATGCTGCGGGGATATGTGCTCCGCATGCAGATCTCGATAGAGCTGAGCCGTATTTGAAGGCCCTGCTCGCGTGTGGTTATATCATGCATCCTGAATCAAGGTATTTATATAGCTTCGACATGAATGAGGCATACAGGAAGTATATCCGTGAAGTGCTTCCGGGATATGCTCTTGAGCTAAGCAGCAAGGGCATGATATTCAGGATCCTAACTGAATCAGTGTACCAGGGATTGATAAGTGATCCTGTTACAATTGATATGCTCGCCGCGCACGCAAGGTCGGGAGTCGTATCAGATAGAGAGAAGGCGATCCTTGATAATATCACTCGAGGAACATCTCAGGAGAATAAGTCGATACTGAGAAAACTCAGAGCGGCAGGGCATGGAGAAGAATGGTCTCATCTGGTCAGCTGCTACGGGGATATTGATGCCGTGACTGTAAGAAGCTCGCGATCTGATGAAGCTGCACCGCAAGATCTGGTCACCTATGTACTGTACACGTATATGGATATGTTCCGGAAGAGTACAGGGGCAGGGAGTTTAGCGATCTCATGGGAAGCAGATGAGATGGCGGAATACCTCAATAAAGACGATCTGGTCAGGCTTTGCCTTGCCTGGTGCGGGAGTGACCCGGGTGAAAAGCTGATGGATATTCCGGGACTGCTGTTCCCTCTGCTGAGATATGCAGATAATGATATCTTAAGGCAGTGCGCCGGGTGGGCGGAATATTGGAGTGACCATGACAAAACCGGCAGCAGGGGATATGAGACTCTGCATTGTTTCACCGAGGCGATCCTCCTTAGTGATACGGCAGCTGCCGCAGGAATAGCTTATGAAAATAGTATGCTTGCTGACTACGCAAGAGTCCGAGGGAAAGAGATCCGGGAACTGTTCAGGGAGTGGCTTGGCTCTGACAGATCGGAGAGAGACAAGACGTCATATGCAGAAATAGCTTATTCATATTACACACGGCAGCTTCGAAATGAGCTCTTGTCTATTACGACCAGATCCTGTACAGAATTCTTTCAATACTTCGATAATGACTATGTTATCAGAGAGATCCGGGATGGTCTGGTCTTCGTATACAGGGACGGCAGCACAGAAGGGCGTTTCATGATGGAAGCGGGTATTCCGCGAGACGATAACGGAAACAAGCTTGATCTATCTGACAACGCACGGATCTGGCTGGCTCATGTTATTGACATGGGAAGAGAAGAGACGCTCAGATGGAAGAAGCTTATTAAGAGCAGGGGCGAAAATGCAATAGAGCAGATGGATGTGCGCATTCCATCTGCTATGAGAGGAGATGCGCGAAGGATCTCCTCGAGATACGCGGGACTGGAAGCGGACATGGTCTCGCTTCACAGCAGGAATAACGGTTTACTCGTCATCAGCGGAACTAATGCGATGGCGAAACTGTCATTCAGGGGGAAGACTGTGCTTGAGCTTAAGGCGGCAAAGCCGGGCGATATCCCGGATACTGATATCGGAAACAGGAAATATACCACCGGCTCTATGATCGTTTCAGGCTTTAACAACAGAGAAATCTGTAGCATGATCACTGCGCTTGACATAATGTTCTTCCCTCAGCTTATCAGGAAAGGTGCGGCAGACGCATCTGAATACCCTGAACTGACTGATCCGGATAATATAGATGAACTGCTGAGATCATCCATCGAATCAGGAAATAACGAAAACATTGCTTATTTCCTGGGCAGGAAACAGGAGCTGACAGAAGGAAACGGAGATACATTGGATCCTGATGCGGATCTTGACTGGTAAAGAACAGATGAAAGAAGATAAGGCTAAGAACAGAATCGCTTTGGCTGAAAGAATAGCCAATGCCGGTCGGGACAGGGTGCTGATGAGGCTCAGATTCCTTCACAGTGCCTTCTTTCGATTGTCTGCAGAGCCGGCAGAAGACGCAGGAACATTCATGACCGATGCTTATCGCATCATCTATGATCCGGATCATCTGATTACTGAATTCAGCAAAGACTGCTTTGCTGCACAGGAGATGTGGCTGCATTCGGTCTTGCATTGTCTCTTCAGGCACATGTTCGTACACACCAGAGTCAAGCGCCGAATATGGGATCTATCATGTGATATAGCTGTAGCAGCTCTGATCAGAGATCTCATACCTGATGGCCTGCCATTGATATCAGTGGAGGCACTGCGAAGGCTGGATAAGGAGATACACCCGCTGACAGCAGAGAAGATCTACAGATATCTGATCGATGCCGGAATGTCTGATGGTGCTCTGCGCGAGATGGAGGAGTTGTTCTGTATCGATGATCATTCTCTGTGGTATCGACCGGCAGTGAAAAGTGAAGCCGGAAAGAATTCTCAAGGTGAAGAAAGCAAGGGCAGAGGAAAAGAGACACAGATCGATGACAGGAAGGATGTCTCTGATGATACCGCTGAAGAGGCGAACAGTCTTGACGATGCACCGAACGAGCTTATGGATAATGGACCGGAAGGGGAAAGCAGCGGCAGGAAGATGGATGGACAGGCAGACGGCACACCTGTTCAGACATCATCCGATGAGAGAAGCGAAAATGCTGAATCTGTCTGGAAGGAGATATCTGAAAGGACTCGTACTGAACTTGAGACTTATTCCAGGATGATGAGCGATCAGGAAGGTGCTCTGCTACAGGCGTTAGAACTGGAGGATGAGAACAAGACCGATTATGATGATTTCCTGCGCAAGTTCATGTCGAGGTGTGAGATCATGGAGACTTCACACGATGAATTCGACTATATTTATTACACCTATGGCCTCAACGTATATGGGGACATGCCTCTGATAGAGCCGCTTGAATACAGAGAGGACAAGAGAATAAGAGACCTGGTGATAGTGATAGACACATCGGGTTCTGTAAAAGGTGAGCAGGTGAAAGGTTTCCTGAGAAAGACATGCAATATCATGCAGCAGGAAAGGGCTTTCGACAGGAGATTCAAGTTACACCTGATCCAGTGCGATAAGTCGATCAAAGAAGACGAGGCTATAACGAGCAGGGAAGAATTTGATAACTATATTGACGGGCTGGTACTGAAAGGATTCGGAGGAACGGACTTCAGACCTGCATTTGACTATGTCAGCCAGCTCAGACAGGAAGGAGCCTTTCAGTCATTGAAGGGACTCATGTATTTCACAGATGGAGAAGGACGGTATCCCGAAAATGCCACGGACTATCTGACTGCATTTGTTTTTACGGATAAGAAAGACGCTTTGCACTCGGAGGTACCGGGCTGGGCTGCCAGAATAGTGATCGATACAGATGATCTCGGGACAGAAAAAGGAACAATTCTATGAATATCAGAGAAGCTAAGAATCAGATCTATACAGCTGTCAAGGCATACAGAACAAGAAATGAAGATGGGAGTCTTAAGATACCTGCTGTAAGGCAGAGACCGGTATTTCTGATCGGGGCTCCCGGTATAGGCAAGACTGCTATTGTTGAACAGGTCGCAAGAGAACTGGGGATAGGTTT
>SVCR01000199.1 GCA_015058265.1 Clostridiales bacterium | reverse complement strand
CTCTCGGAACAGCTACCATACCATACTTTTCGAGTATAGCGCTCAGTTCTTTGATCTTATTCCTGTTCTGCGATGCAAGGATAGCAGTTCTCATCTTCTCAATCCTCCGTCCTGATCTCCCGCCTGTTAAGGTAAGAGTCCTTTTGCTGTTTTTAACGTAAACCTAAAACATTATATCACATTTCGGCTCTTGCTGCCGCCAGCATCAGAGCACATTCTATCCTCTTGCGCTGGAGCTCGCAGCCGAACTTATATACTTTATTGATGTCTCCATTGGAATGGTAATTGTTAGCGGCACATCCTCCCGCGCAGTACAGCCTCGCCCAGCAGCCCTTACACTCATCTCTTGTGTACAGGTTATTGCCGCCGCTGAATATCTCCACCGTTTCCGGATGAGTTATACCATCGTATATATTGCCCACTATCATCTCATCATCACCGACGAACTGATGACACGGATACAGATCTCCTGACGGAGTCACGGCCAGATACTCTGTGGCGACGCCGCAGCCCGCAACTCTCTTATAAATACACGGACCGCCGGTCAGGTCAACAGAATAGTGATAGAAGTTGAATCCTTCGCCGCGCCTCTCGCGTTCAAGCATCTCCAGAGCCAGCTTCTCATATTCTTCGAAAAGCTGAGGCAGGTCTTCCTCGTGCAAAGCGTAAGGTACTTCCGGATCCGAAACAACAGGCTCGATAGATGTCTCACGGAAGCCAAGATCCGCCATCGCAGCAACATCTCTTGAGAAATCTTTATTATATGCAGTGTATGTTCCGCGCATATAATACTCACGGGATCTTCTTTCTGCGCCCTCTTCTGTTCTGGAATCCACAAGGGCTCTGAAGTTATCCATTATACGGTCATATGTACCGCCGCCCGCTTTCATATGCCTCATGCGGTCGTGAGTCTCTCTCCTTCCGTCCATGCTGAGAACGACATTCCCCATCTCCCGGTTAGTGAAATCGATAACATCATCATCGATCAGAACGCCGTTGGTAGTCAGAGTGAAATTGAATATCTTATCGTGTTTCTTCTCGAGCTCTCTGCCGTATCTGACCAGCTCCTTGCAGACATCCCAATTGAGCAGAGGTTCACCTCCGAAGAAGTCTACCTCCAGATGTTTTCTGCTGCCTGAGTTTTCGACCAGATAGTCAAGAGCTCTCTTGCCTGTCTCCAGGCTCATGATGCCGCTCTTGCCTGAATAATCGCCCTTCCCTGCAAAGCAGTATTCGCAGTCCATGTTGCATCCGTGAGCAACATGAAGACATATCGCTTTGAGTACCGACTGCTTGATCTTAAGATCCCGGGCTGCTTCCTCATAAGGATCATCCGACCACAGAAGGCCTTCTCTGTGCAGTCCGAGCAGATCGTCCATCACCTCATAAACATCCTGTTCCGGGATGCCGTGAGCATCACAGATCAGTCCGGCTGTCTCCCTTCTCACGTCAGGATCAGTCAGCACATTCTCCGGTTTCCTTCCTGCGGCGATCAGTCCGTCCGCATGGGCAGCGATGTCATATGCTGCTTCATCGACCGTATGAACAGATGCGCTGGCAGCATCTACGATAATATTAAAACCATTGAGCTTATATAAATGAATCATTTTCTTTCCGGCAAATCAATAACATAATTGAACAGCCTGTCTGTCGATAGGCTGTCTTGAGTTCTTGGGAATCATAAAATAAAAAAGCGCTGCATGCTGCAGCGCTGTGTAAGACTATTACTTATCCTTGCGCTGCTCGCAGTGCTGGTTAGCAACGCTGCACGAGGTCTTACTTGCTGACTGGCAGGAAGTCTGGCACTCTCCGCAGCCGCCTGTAACCTGTGACTTAGCCATATCTCTTGTTGTGATAGTTCTGATTCTCTTCATTTCAATCTTCCTCCCGGTTATTTAAAGCCGCATAACGGCTCAGATCACTGATTCCATGTGATCTGACTGATCATTTACGAGTGTTAGGATACCATTATAATGCCGCTCGTGTCAATCAGCCGATGCAGCGCGGATGCTGTATGTAAATACGGCTTCCTTCTTCATATCTCTGTTGATGAGTCTGATCCTGTCAGCCTTTCCGTCATTACTGTCAGCCTTGACAAGGATATCTACTGAATCTCCTCCTACAAGATCAACGCTGATCTCCTGACCCGGAAGAGGCGGCAGATCCCAATTCCTTGTATCAGGATTATAAGAGGTATGGAAGAATCTGATCCTGCCGACAGTCACGTCAAAGTGATAAATGCAGTCAACATTGACGCTAGGCAGCAGACACTCGCTGTGCTTGTTTCCAAGCTGTCCTCTGAGAGTGACCGACGAAGAAGCTGTTTTGAAAACGAGCCCTCTGTATTCGTTCCTTGTATTGACTGCCTCACTTACGATCAGCACCTGGCACGGAGCATTATTGATAACATACTCTGTTGTTGTTCCGATGCTGCTAAGCATATCGTCTTTAGAAGACTTAGTCATTACGATAAGATCGGAGCCTGTCTCACGTGCCGCTCTTACGATCTTCAGGCCGGCCTTGCCGACATCGGATCTTACGGTAACTTTGTATCCGTCAAGTGCGTCTTTAATGATCCCGAGCTTCTCATCAAGGTCCTTGCGAGCCGCTTCTTCAGCATCTTTTTTGACAGAATAACCTACTGATTCATCGATCATCAGGAGGACGATCTCCGCAGCGTTCGGTTTATAATTCTTTACTACATAATGAAGCGCTTTGAGACTTCTGTCTGTCTCCTCAAGCGGTAGGAGTATTCTTTTCATTCCGGCCTCCAATCCATTATCATTTCAATTTTTCTACGGAATAGTATACTACAATTGGCCTATTTTAGGAACTTCTTGTTGATCGTCATAATGAATATTTCGATTGCCGCATACAGCACGAACAGGTCGTCATCATAGGACAGGATCACATCATTCTGACATCTCGTCGTTCCGAACAGTATATTAGGTGATCCGCCTATAACCGCCTTGAGCTTGCCCCCTTGCTTGATCGTATAGTTGCATGAGACATTCGCTCTTCTGACTGCAGGGAAGATATCTATATCGAATGTTCCCGCATCTGTATTTGCGACGAAGCAGTCACCGCCATTTCTTCGCTCTCTGGTTATAGTGCCAAAGTGTTCCCCGTCTGCAAACATATCATAGACATCGCTGTCCGTGACTACGCCTTTTCCGTTATATGAGCGAGGTACGACCGAAGCCATCTCCTCCGCCCCGTCTGCATCGAGTACTCTGGCGGTAAACGGAGAATATGTGCTCTCTACCTTAAGAAGGTCATTGCCGTCCTTATCTCTGAAGCAGCCTTCCGACGAGTTGTGATAGTAGAAGCTGAAAATATCCAGATCCGAAGGTATCCTCGGTTCAATACCGTCTGCCATATCTTCGACGATCTCAAGCAGGTGCTTTATCAGCATGACAGAGGCGATCTTGAAAGAAACGAAGATGGCGTATTTTTCAGGTGTCACTTCAGCACCGTCTGCATTGACGAAATCGCGGAATCTGTACTCGTCCTCTTCCTTTCTGATGATATTGTCCAGCAATGTGATGTGCTTGATATCTATAAGCTTTGCGGTCCTCGATATGATGACGCAGTCCTTGAAAGCATTAGGCCCGAATATGATGCTGTCACCCTCGAATCCCTTGTGCTGCCCTATCCATGCTCTGCCGAGAGGAGTATCTATGTCTTTAACCTTCTCATATATGTCTGAGATCGAAAGATCAGTCTTCACGACCTTCTCGTATATGCTGCGGTCATTGAACTTTCCTCCGCCTCTGTTCCAGAAGATACCAAAAGCCAGAAGGAGTATGATCCCGCCGATTATCCACCTTCCTGTTGACATAGCGAGCAGTCCGGTAACAGCCGTCACCACCCCCAGCGCCGTCATAGCCCTGTCTTCTTTCATTCAGTTCCTCCTGACATGATTCCTCTATCCTGCGCGCCGGTATATTATCCTTCGAGCAGTTTGTCTACTGCACTGCGGATCGCAGCACGGCG
>SVCR01000198.1 GCA_015058265.1 Clostridiales bacterium | reverse complement strand
TTCATCAATTCTCTGCCGAGTCCCTGCATACGGTATTCAGGCAAAACGTCCAGTCCGAGGAGCATCACGTTGCTGCCGTCCGGTTCATACAGAGTCTTATCAGTAAAGAATTCATCTCTGAACTCAGTTTCATTCGTTGATATTCCGTTCAGAAATCCCGCTATCTCGCCTGACTCCTTATCTACTGCGACCAGAAACAGTTCCGGCGCTACTGCGGCCTGCTCCTTTACATCATCCGGGAACACAGCCTCTTCCGGCGGGAAGACTATCTGCTCTATCTCAGCTACACGATCCGCTTCCTCAGGCCTCACACTTCTGAATTCAAACCTCTCCGCTGCCGGCTTATACCCGTATTCTTTATTTGATACCATTTTCTTTCTAATATCCTTCTTCCTGTATTTCTATTATTTCTATTATTCCTCTTTTTTCTGCGATCGATCCTTTTTCTGTTCCTGCTCCGCCTTGGCATCACTTACGTCATTTCCCGTGCAGGCCTACAATTCGTGCAAAACGAGTATCGTTATCCCAAGGTTATCGCCCGGCTGTACGCGCCGTACTTTAGGATGGTACCGGTATTCCTCCGATATCATATTCTTGAGGCTGGTCCCGCGGTTGTATCCGTGGATCAGCTTGATCTGATACGTGCTGTCGTCGGCATTCTTCAATGCGCGATCGATAACTTTGATCGCTTCATCCTGAAACAGCCCGTGCAGATCTACTTCAACGATCGGTCTTTCCATCTGTCTTTCTGCCTCCGCAAAAGCTCTGTCTTATTTCGACGAAATCTGATCCTGTAGTCGACAAGTTCCGGTATGTCATCTACAGTTGCCTGCCTGTATTTCATTATCTAATCTCCTGCACTAAGTTAGTTTTTAATAAATGTATCGCCAAATGAGTAGCCGGATAGCTTTCAAGGTCTTGAAGGATCGCTCTCAACCGAAATCAATCTGCGTATCATTCTGGCGGTCAGGCCCCATATGCCGTGGCCGTCATATTCCCAATAATCAGTCTCTCCGCGCTTACGATACTGGCCATAATGCGCCAAGTATCCTCTGAGCTTCGGAGGGAGCTCTTCATCTGATGTAATGCTCAGATCATAATGCTCCGGCTGGTTCGCCTGAAGCCATTCGACAGGCAGCAGGAACACTTCAGACACCTCATCCTCAGACAATTTGAGGTGGTCAAGCCCGTCGATTTCAGCCAATTTCAAGCTTGCTCTCACCGACCACACTTTCCTGCCGTCAGCCATGACTTCGAGTTCCGGATTGGCAATAATTTTGATATCGTCAACTGTGACGCCAAGCTCTTCACACGTCTCTCTGACGGCTGTTTCAGCCGGATTTTCACCCGGTTCCACTTTGCCTCCCGGGAAGCATATCTCTCCCGGCTGTCTTACCTTTTCCGAGCGCACCTCAAGCAGCAATGAAATTGAGTCTTCTATTTTTACGTATGGTATAAGGACTGCGTATTCTGACATCTTATTCGTTTATCGATGCGAGTGCTTTGGAACAAGCGTCGTAAACGATCGACTTTGCATGGTCGATAGCCTTCTGCTCTTCTGACTTCTCGGATTCGTCTTCTACCGCCGCTTCCTCAGGCTGTACTTTGGCCATCACTTCTTTGATCTCTTCTGTGACTGATCCATCATCAATTCTGTTGTCCTGCACGACAAGCAGGAGGCTCTTCAGATAATTGATCAGCGTCCCGATCTCAAGACTGTAAATTATCGAACCCTCGATCTCAGGCAGCGCCTCCAGTTCTGCAAGGCCCCGGCTTATTTCCTTAACTGCTCTGACATCCTTCGTCAGGGAATTCAGCTTATCTCCTGCGCTCTCCGCCACTTCTTTCGCTTTGTCCAGATATACATCAAACGATCCCATTGCAAGTCTCCTCTCCTGTCAGTCTGTACATGTCATTTCATTATAGCTCCGTATATATCATCCCCTGTTTGCCGCGGTCTGACCGCATCAGGGATATGTGGTCTACTGTCATGCCGGCGCCGAAGCTCGACGATATTTCCTCTTCAGGCACTTCGGACAGCCTGCCGTTTGCCCGCCTGATTATCGTGATATGCGGCGAGAACTTCTTACGGTCGAATGGTATGTCTGCCTCCGCCAGTCCGCGTCTCAGACGCCTGCTTATCGCCATCAATGGAGTGCTGTTCTCTATTCCTATCCACCACAGATCTCTGAAAGTACCGATACCCCGGAGTTTGATCTCAAACGGTCTGATCTCTATACTATCGACAACGCTCTTGACCTGCTCCGGATCATCGTATTCGCCTACAAACGCTAAAGTCAGATGCATGTTGTCAGGCACGGTCTCTTTCCCGCGTATGCCATAAGTCCTCAATGTATCCTGGATATCCATGAGTGACTCTTTCATCTCTTCATTCAAATTGATCGCTATGAAAAGTCTCATTGCTCTTAATATCTTTTGCTATCTTTATGATTTCAGATGCACGTATTTCCGGCGTTAGCAGTATCCCGGTCATCGCAGCTGATTGGTCTTCTCATCATAGCAGTATCCTGCGGTTTCCAGTATGCTGAGGATTTCCTCCATTGGCACATCTTTGGCAGCGCAGAGATCTGCCAGATCATCATATTCATCTCTTAACATCATGTTGACATAACTGTACAGCATGTTTGGATCTTTAGGTAAATTGCTCATTCCAGTCTTCTCTCGCCATAAAGTTCAAGTATTCGTTCCTGGTCTCATGCATCAACGGAACATCCACATTATCCGACTTCCCGTAATACCTGAAACCGCTCAACGCTCTTATGTGCCGGCCATCCGGCTGCCGGGCCAATGTCAGGGTCACAGGTGTATTTATACAGGTCCTCCGCATCGCTCTCGTTCCATCGGCGCAGGATCAAGCGCTCTGTCCTATACTCACTCATCGTCAACTCACTCTATTGCTATTCGCTCATTCGCAGTCCGCTCGCTCGACTATCAGCCGATCACTTTCACGGACTGCTCATTGGTCCTGAGATAATCCAGGATCTGCTGCTGATATCCCTTATTGATCGCAAGGACCAATCCCGCGACATCTTTCGATACGAAGCACACAGACTCTTTGAAAACTCTGACGAATGCAATGCTGTCCCACGCCAGCCTTACCACCTGCGAGCCCTCCTTCTCGAGTTCAACACCATTCTCGTCGAGGGTGACGACCGATGTCCGTTCATCCGCAAGATATTTCCCTACCATGCTGCGCATGTTGAACAGGAGAAATCCGCACAAAGCGATCACGATCACCATCAGTACGATCCCGACGACCGACATGGTGTCCATTCCCCACATTATCCCCATAACGATAAGTGCTATCAGGAAAAATGCGCACACCACAATGTACTGCCTGAGAGATCTGAAATTGTTCCGGAGATTCATACCCGGATTATTGATCAGCTTCTTGTACTGGCTGGTGACATTCACCACTTCCTCGTAGAATTCTTTAGTACCCTTTTCTTTGATTTCAATCGTCATATCAACCCCTTTCTATTTTTCCTTTGTAACGATTAATACCGCCAATATTATTCACATCGGTATATCCCATAGATGTGAGTGAAGATACAGCTCTTCTGCTTCGCATACCGCTCAAGCAGTACGAAAATATAGGCGTATCCTTCTTGTTTATATGTTTTTCAATAATCTCTATATTGTCAACCGGAACATTAATAGCTCCGGGTATATGGCCCTGCCGAAATTCATCAGGATCACGCACGTCAATGATTACTGAATCCTCCATTTCTCTGGCTTTCAGCAACAAACTATTGATATCTGAGCTCCTGAAAATGTCAAATAATCCCATAACTATGCCTTTTTGTCAATCGTTGTCATCTTTCCTACAGTTGATCATATTTCGTGCTTACGCCTTTAGCTTTCTCTACAGGGTATTTCTTCTTGGTCTTTTCAAGCTTATCCAGAACTATCTCTTCCAGGTCGACATCGATTCTGTCTGCCAGCATTATGCAGTAGCTGAGCACATCAGCCAGTTCTT
>SVCR01000197.1 GCA_015058265.1 Clostridiales bacterium | reverse complement strand
GTATTGGCTCTTGTACTGTACGATGTAGTCGCGAACGTATTTGCGAATGATCCAGAAGCTTGATGTCTTCATGTCACGAGGCTTACCGATCAGGATCCTGACTGTCTCGAAGTTCACCCAGCTGCCGAAGTTACGGAACCCGCTGTGCTTCTTGTCCTCGTAGTAACCGAATACCAGATCATAGCCTTCGTCGAATTTATTGAAGAGCTTGCCCAGCTGCGAGCAGTGTGTCTGCCCGTCATCATCCATGGAGATGATGACATCGCCCTCCGCATAGTTGAGGGCAGCCATTGATGCGTTGTGCTGGCCGGAATTACGGGCGAGCTCGACGACCTTGACATAAGGATGATCATCGGCAAGCGATTCCAACTCTGCAAGAGTTGCTCCTCCGTCCGGTGAACAGTCATCGGTCAGGACGAACTCATAAGGCGTACGGCCGAGCTCCTCCATCTGAGCAGCAGTCTCCTCGACGACCTTTCTTATGGTATGTGATGAGTTGTAACATGGGATCACGATTGAATATATCATTATAAATCTCTCCATTCTGAAAAAACACGGAAAGGACAGACCTGTACAGCCTGTCCTCGCTTATTATTCATCGTCTTCTTCCCAAAGAGCCTGGTTGAGCGTCTTCCAGAGTTCACCGTATCCAGGTGATGCAGGAGTGACCGGTCTTTCAATAGAGTTATCCATATTGATCTTGATGTGACCGGTCTTTGACATAAGGATAACTCTTGTTCCGAGGACAAGAGCCTCCTGTATATTGTGAGTGATAAAGATAACTGTAGCATGCTCTCTTTCCTGAAGGCTGACGAGCTCCTTCTGAAGCTTGTTTCTGGTCATAGCATCAAGTGCTGCAAAAGGCTCATCCATCAGAATGATCTTAGGCTTGAGAGCAAGACCCTTGGCTATTGCGACTCTCTGCTTCATACCGCCGGAAAGCTGGTGAGGGTAGAGGTCACCTTTGCCGGATAGTCCGACCATGTCGAGGTGTTCATCCACGATCCTGTCCAGTTCGGCCTTGTCAGTAATTCCATTGACCTTAAGCGGATATACTATATTGTTCCGTACGGTCTTCCATGGGAAGAGCTGATCGAAGGTCTGGAATACCATGAATCTGTCAATTCCCGGAGTGCTGACCTTCTTTCCTTCTACCAGGATATCTCCCTGATAATC
This sequence comes from Clostridiales bacterium, assembly GCA_015058265.1. The sequence goes on along the minus strand of SVCR01000197.1, from coordinate 2,849 downwards.
CTCAAATCCGGCTATACACCTGATCAGAGTGGTCTTACCGCAGCCCGATGGACCCAGGATGGTGAGGAAGTCGCCTTCGTTGACCTGCAGGTTCAGATCCTTCAGGATATCTCTGGAATTCGGCCCGTCATTATAATTCTTCGTAAGATTCTTTATTTCCAATAATGGTGTCATTGTGCCGTCATCCCCCATTTCCTTACAGTGTTCTTCTCAAGGATCCTGAATACGCCGTACTCTATAATGATACCGATTATTATTATAACGATCAGCGAAGCAAATACTCCGGCAATATCGAAATTGACACGGCGCATGAAGATGTACCATCCGATACCGGCACCTTTGCCTGTAGTACCGAAGATCATCTCTACGCTGATCAGGCCTCTCCAGGCTCTGGCCCAGCCGACACGCAGCCCGGACAGGACACTTGCGAAAGCAGCAGGAAGATAAACCCCGCTGACAAGCTTCATTCCCCTGAGACCTATATTCTTGCCGCTTTCTATGTAAATATTAGGAATTGCTTTGAATCCATCCATTATATTTCTGGACATTGGCCATATGATAGAGTGGACGACAATGAATATGATAGTCGTTTCACCGATGCCAAACCAGCAAATAGCCAGAGGAAGGAGAGCAACGCCCGGCAAGAGGTCGAAGATGGATACTACCAGATTGTATATTGCGTGAAAATGTCTGCTTACGACGGCCAGGCTGGAAAAAATGAAAGCCAGCCCTATACCGATCGCCAGACCCTTGATAATAAGAGTCATGGAATAAAGCGTGTAATTAAGAAGCCCGTCGCTGGCGAAGCCTTTGATGAAAGCCTGACCTATCTGTGCCGGCGATGGGAATATCTTCTCATTGAAGACGCCCATCCTGTATACACAGTACCAGGCTCCTATAAAGCACAGAATGAAAATGATCTGATCCCGTGCGTCGTTTTTAGCATTGCTTTTCATTTTGGTTCTCCGAAAAAGTGTGTCAGGAGAATGATCTTCTGACACACCTTGATTTTCTTAAATTCACTGATTAGTGTATGTCAATGCAAGTATTGTACTAGTTGCCCTTGACATTGTCAAACGCCATGTCGGCGATTGATTCAGGCCCGTCTACCTCGAGGAATCCTTCCTCAGCCATGAAGTTAGCCATATCCATTACACCTTTGAGCTCAGGTGAGTAGACGCAGGCAGGGTCGTTCATCCATCCTACGAGTGTATCAGCATCGACATCCTCAACGAAGCCTTTATCTATAAGTGTAGCAGCAGCTTCCTCAGTGTTGTTGTTAAGGTAATCGATTGCTGTTCCGATAGAATCAACTACAGCCTGATAGAGATCAGGATTCTCTTCTTTGAGCTTCTCTGATGCAACAGCTACGATGAAGGAATTTCCTTCCGGCCATACCGACTTGAGAGCTTCGACCTCTGTCATTCCTTCAGCTTCTTCCTTGAAAGTGAATGGAGAAGTTGTGAGGTGGAGCTTGACTGTTCCGTTGAGAAGAGCAGCCATTCCGTCCGGATGAGCCATAGCGGAGATGTTCTCATCCAATGCGTGAGCATCTCCAAGCTGTTCCTTAGTAGCCATAGCGAGCAGAATGTGCTGGATGCTTCCGATGTTAACGAGTGCTATCTGCTCACTGCCAACGTCTTTAAGTGTCTTGATCGACGGATCATTGGTCATGATCTTGTGTGGCTGAGCGGACATGTTTGAGCAGATCTTATATCCTACTCCTGAGAGGGATCCGGTGATTGCAGGGGCTACGCCCATAGCGCCGACATCTACATCGCCGGAAGCGAAGGATTCATTGATGGAAGCACCTGAATTGAGCTGAACGTATTCAACCTCTACAGTTTTGCCGGTTGCTTCTTCATAGGCCTTCTCGATAAGACCCTGATCCTCCATGATCTGGAAAGGTGCATAAGCCATACCGTACTGCTGTACGATAGTGATCTTTGCAGTGTCAGAGCCTTCTGCTCCTCCGGAAGTTTCATTTCCTCCGCCGCAGGCTGTGAGAGCAAGAGCTGCTCCGATAACCATTACTGCAGCGAGGAGAGATGCTATTGTTCTTCTTTTCATCTGGTTCCTCCAAGTATATAGATATTATCTAAAAATCTTTGCTTATGACGCGATAATCATAGACTTATAGTCTGCCGGTGTCAAGAGTATGGTGATGAAATATTTATTAATATTAGAAGGACTTCGCCGCGTTGATTTCTTTAAGCAGTGAGACCATCTCAGACGCAGCACCGGAAAGATATTTGTTCTTCGGATAAGCAATATATATCTTTCGCCTGCACAGCTCATCATCCAGATAATACATAACCGGTAGATTGGTAAGACTCACACTGTTGAGACTGCCGGTCGCGACCATCGATATCCCTACTCCTGCTGCGGTGAGGGCCAGCGTAGTGACAGTCTGCTCTGCGATAACAGTCCGTGCCGGTCTGCAGCCGTATTTCCTGAACAGGAGCTCCATGCGTCTGCCTATATCCTGATTGTTTTTTAATGTAATAAATGTATTGCTGCACAGCTCACGGAATTCCTCACCTGTCAGGCTGCAGTAGCCGCCCGCAGTCTGCTGTCCCGCCGAAAGCTCATCGTTGATCTTCCATACCTCGGGTACACACAGGAGGATACGCTCATCACACAGTTCTTCATATATGAATCTGTCATCCATATCGTTAGAAGGGGTGATGAACAGGTCGAGAAGACCATTCTGAGCCATTGCGGAGAGTTCAGGGACTTTGCCGTCAACTATCTCGATATCTACATTCGGATATGAAGAGGCAAACTCGGCAACAGCCTCCGGCAGATAAGACACATTGAAGAAAGATGCGCCGCCGATAGTAATACTG
>SVCR01000007.1:16442-17854 GCA_015058265.1 Clostridiales bacterium | reverse complement strand
CTGTATATCTGGCCGAAAAGCACGGATGCACGATCACGACCTTCGGTGACCTTATAAGGGTGCCGGGTTCTGAGAAGAGCCTTGCCGGAGCCAGAAGCGAAGGCGCTAAGATCCAGCCGGTATATACACCGACTGATGCCTGCCTCTATGCAGAGGAGCATCCGGACGAGCAGGTCGTTTTCCTTGCTGTAGGATTTGAAACGACTACACCTTCTGCCTGCATGGCAGTTCGTATGGCCAAGGAGAGAGGTCTGGATAACTTCTCTGTTCTTACAGCCAATAAGACGATGACCAATGCTTACAGAGCCCTCAAGGGAAGCGCTGATGCGTTCCTGTATCCGGGACATGTCAATGCGATCACAGGGGCTGATTCATGTGCTGCGCTTGTCAGCGAAGGTATCTACGGAGTCGTGGCGGGATTCACTGCCAAAGAGATATTGACGGCTCTTGCGGTAACCATCTCCAAACTCGAGAAGGGCGAGCCTTTCTTCGTCAATTGTTATCCCCGCGTCGTGACAGACGAGGGCAGTGCAGCAGGTAAGAAGATGATGGAAGAGGTCATGGAGCCTTGTGATGCGGAATGGCGCGGACTCGGAGTCATCCCGCAGTCAGGGTTGAGACTGAGAGAAGAATACGCGGCTTATGACGCAAGGAAGAAATATGATCTGCCTGAGATGAAGGGCAAACCTAATCCTGCTTGCCGCTGCGGCGAAGTCCTTCAGGGGAAATGTACTCCTGCGGACTGCAAAGTATTCGGCAGAGGCTGCACACCTCTGCATCCGATAGGAGCCTGCATGGTATCCAATGAGGGTACCTGCGCAGCCTGGTATGCTTACAGGAAGGAATCTATAAATGAGTAAAACAGTTACACTTGCCCACGGAGCGGGCGGAAAACAGACTTCGGATCTTATACATGAGGTATTTGAGGCGCACTTTGCCAATCCTCTGTTCACAGCTGATGACGCGGCTGTACTGAAAATAGGCGAGGAACAGCTGGCGATGTCCACTGACGGTTTCATCGTTTCACCATACGAATTCCCGGGAGGGAATGTCGGGAAACTGTCCATATGCGGAACTGTCAACGACCTCGCATGCATGGGAGCAGAACCGCTGTATATGACATGTGCTTTCGTTATCGAAGAGGGCTTCCCGATGGATAAGCTGGAAGAGATCGCGGCTGCTATGGAGAAGACTGCTGCTGAGGCGGGAGTCAGGATAGTTGCCGGAGATACCAAAGTCGCGGGAAAAGGCCAGGTGGACGGAGTGTTCATTACGACCACAGGTGTCGGAAAGATCCGCAGCGGCGTCAGGACCGGCGGTGCTCTTGCCAAGCCGGGAGATGCTGTCATCGTTACAGGTGATGTAGGAAGACACGGATGCACGATACTGCTCGCGCGTAATGAATACGGAAT
>SVCR01000007.1:0-16432 GCA_015058265.1 Clostridiales bacterium | reverse complement strand
CGCAGTTCTGAATGCGGCACCTGATGTCCATGTCATAAGAGATGCTACTCGCGGAGGGGTCGGAACTGTCCTGTATGAGATAGCCGAGCAGAGCAAGACCGGTATACGCATCGAAGCGGAGGCTGTACCTGTTGATCCTGCTGTAAAGGGTGTATGCGGTATGCTCGGACTTGAGCCGCTCTATCTGGCATGTGAGGGCCGCCTCGTGATCATAGCTCCTGAAGAGGATGCGCAGAAGATACTGGATGTCCTCAAGCAGGGAAAGTATTCCGCAGGAGCAGCTGTCATCGGTCATATCACAGACGAGCTGCCGGGCAAAGTCACGATGGTCACTGAGATCGGAGCCGAAACTCTGCTGCCTCAGCCGGGCGGAGAGCTTCTGCCGAGGATCTGCTGATACAAGCTGCTCAGACTGCCTGATCTGAGCCTGCACAGGCTGAATAGATGACCAGGTCCAGGCATACATTACAGGGGGATATTTATTTATGAAGATCATTGTATTCATGGCTGACGGGATGGAGATGTGTGAATGTCTTCTGACTGTCGACATACTGAGAAGAGCCGGAGCCGATGTCGTCACGGCATCAGTAATGGGAAGGACAGAGGTCGTTTCTTCTCACAAAGTGAAGATACATGCTGACTGCATTGCGGAGGAAGCGGATATTGCGTCGGCAGATATGATAGTCCTGCCGGGAGGAAGAGTCGGAACAGAGAACCTGGGAAACTGCGATATAGTAAAGGAAGCTTGCCTTGCTTTCGCCGGCGACCGGACTAAGACTGTAGCAGCTATATGCGCGGCTCCGAGCGTACTTGCCGGCCTCGGAATTCTCGAAGGGAGAAAAGCGACATGCCATCCGGACTTTGCAGGCCGTATGGAAGGCGCAGTGTTGACGGGAGACAGCGTCACAGTTGACGATAATATTATTACCGGACAGGGCCTGGGGGCGACCTACGACTTTGCCCTGAAACTTGCCGGGATAGCCGCCGGTGAAGAAACAGTTGATAAGATAGCAAGATCAACATGCTGGAAGCAATAGCGAGTCGTATCAGCGACCGCCGGAAATGATGTATAACGCCGAAGATCTCACGATCATCGGCGTTTTTCTTATGCAAAAAACTGTGCTGAATCGACATTCGCAGACGTGTATATTTCCCTTGCAGGAGGAAGCGATGAAACTGGCGATGCTGATGAGAGACACCGAATACAGAGACGCGATGATCGGTATGATCTCCGAGCTTTATAAGGATATCTTTGTCGAGATCGCCGATGCTTCCGGTGCGACAAGAGGTTCATTGATCATAACTGACATCATGCCTGAGGAACTTGGAGAAGCCGTGACGCAGAAGCTGAGCAGGAGAACGATATTTCTCTCTCCGGTCCCTGTAAACGGCAGTGATGACAGACCCGGCATAAGGATCTTCAAATACTGCAGCCTCAGTGAGATCATGGCGGCCGCTTCATCTTTATGGATGGAATGGACGGGAGACAGGGGCGGGACATCACCGACATCTATGCACTTTGCCGTGTGTGCGGAATCAGATATGTACAGCAGCGACAGGTGCAGGACTCTTGCCAGACAGATCATTTACAGAAGAGGCGGCAGTATACTCATCATCCTGATGGGGTTTATCAATGATTATCTGCGGACGGACGGCAGCAATGCCTCTCATATCACCGGAGGGTTTATCAGGCTCATGTATCTCGTAGATGCCGGCAGGGATTATTCAGCAGATGCATTTACTTTTACTGACAGCTACGGGATCAGCTATCTGATACTGCCCGCCGGGATCAATCCGGTCGCGGAGCTGAGCGGAGAGCATCTCTCCTCGCTTGTCAGAAGTCTGGGGAACCGGTTCGATACTCTGATACTGGATATAGGAACATGCTTCCGAAGAGAGAATCTCGACCTCATCTCTGATGCCGGTGAAGTTCTCTGGTTCGGAACAGACCGCAGGATCACAGATCCGGCTTCTCTCATAGGAAACAGCGGGAGGATAAGAAAGATACAGATCACAGATCCGTCAGATGAAGCAAGGAAGCTCGATGACATCATCAGGGATATTTACGGGATCAATGAACGGATCTGAGCGGGCAGAATGGGATAGGCATACGGGAACGGGTGGAGGCAAAGGTGTGCAGATGCAGAACACAGCAGATGATCTTCCGAGAAAGAAGACTGTAATAACTTACGGCAGGAATATAGAGGAGATAGTCAAGGATATACGCAAGTGGATAACTGCAAGGGAGGATATCCCTAATACCGAGACGATACTGTCACATACTGAGGATGCCTTCTTCCGCTCAGAGCTGTCAGGGAATGTGGATATATCGGAGATCAGATATCTCATTCAGGCGATATCTAGAAGGGTAACGGGAAGATACGGGATACTTACCGAACTGCTGGATGATCCGTCGATCAACGAGATCATGGTCAACGGGCCGGGTATGATCTTCGTCGAGAAGAACAGGGAACTGATGATGATCGATGATGCCTGTACCTCATGTGACGAGCTCGAGGAGATCATAAGGATGTTTGCGTCCGATGTTCACAGAGAGGTGAACGAGGCCAATCCCATAGTGGATGCCAGACTGCCTTCCGGATACAGAGTGAACGGAGTGCTGAAGACTGTCGCTTTGAACGGTCCGATCCTCACGATACGTAAATTCAGAGAACGTGCTATCGAGATGGAGGATCTGATCAGCTACAGGAGCATCACACCGGACTGTGCCCGGGACCTCGGAGCTCTTGTCAAGAGCGGATACAACATCTTCATCAGCGGCGGTACATCTACCGGAAAAACCACATTCCTGAATGCTCTGACCGCGTCGATCGGTCCGTCAGAGAGGGTGATAATCATCGAAGACTCAGCCGAGCTGATGATCACTCATCTCGAGAACAGAGTACATCTTGAGTGCAGAGCGGCTAATTCAATCGGAAAAGGCGAAGTCACCATGGAGAGGCTGATAAGAACCAGCTTGAGGATGAGGCCTGACAGGATAATCGTCGGTGAGGTGAGAGGCAGGGAGGTCGTAGATATGATCCAGGCGATGAACACCGGCCATGACGGAAGTATGTCTACAGGACACGGGAATTCAATACGAGGGATGCTGAACAGACTGGAGACCATGTATTTGATGGACTCACAGGTGTCGGTCAGCTCGGTAAGGAACCAGATAGCCAATGCGGTCGATGTATTCGTCCACCTGCGAAGAGACCACAACGGAAGCAGAAAGGTTGAAGAAGTGGCAGAACTTAAAGGCTTTGACGGCACAGACTATATCATCAATTACCTGTATAAGGCTGACAGCAGCGGGAAACTGCTGCCTACGGGAAATGCATTATCAGACCGTGATCGTCTGATACGTGCGGGACTTGGCGATCTGATGACGGGAAAGAGGGAGAGATGACTGATCTTCGTACATACGAACTGAATAGGAAAGAGAAGGCTTTGTTCTATACAGGCACAGCGACTGCCGGACTGGCAGTCTCATACCTCATGTACAGGAACATCTTCTTTTCCGTCATAGTGATACCTCTTATACCGAGACTGCGATCATACGTCTGTACCGCGTTAGCTGACAGGAGACGCAGACGGTATATGGCAGAGTTCAAAGACTTCCTGTTCATGGCGTCTACAGCTATCGGCGCGGGAAGGTCGATGAAGGACGCCATAGGCGAAGCTATTCCGTCACTGAAGAACATACACGGAGAGGGATCCGTGCTGGCGGAGACTCTTACTGAAGCTCATGAAAGAATGTCGGTAGGCGGAGAGTTGGACGTAACTGTTCTGATGGATCTGGCTTCAGCAAGCGGTCAGGAGGATGTCTATGACTTCGTAACAATCTACTCGATATGCAAGTCGACCGGCGCGAGCCTCATCATCGCTCTTAACAAAGCAGCGAGTGTGATCATAGACAAGATGACGATCGAGAGAGAGACGGAGGAACTGGTAAGGCGAAAGGAAAAAGAGGGCATGATCATATTCGTAATGCCTGTGATAGTCATCCTGTTCCTGAATGTCTTCGCACCGGATTACATCGCGCCGCTTTATGAGACTATCGCAGGAAGGCTGATCATGACAGCTGTAGTGATCTCATCTGCAGGCATATACGGAATGATACAGAAGATAGTGCAGGTGGACATCTGATCATCTCAAGGAGACCCGAATGGACGGAATTATCGCTAAACTGGGCCGAGCCCGGGACATCATCATGCATGACAAGGGAATAGCAGGGAAGATCTATCTGATCACGGTGGCTGCAGCGCTTCTGATACTGGTGCTGGTGATCAAAGGACCGGAAGAAAGGGGTACTTTCATCATCGACGACAGAGGAAATGCAGTTGCTGTAAGACGGCATTCTCTAGAGCATTCCGAAGATTACGATGTCCGAGTCCGTATCGGAAGCGGCGAGGAGGCTGACGTAAGGGATATATCCTTCACCATCGATGCAGTGAGCCCTTCGAACGGATCCGGAGGGAAGCAGGGAAGCGGCGAAAACCATGAAGCAGAGATAAGTGCTGAGCTGGACAGGATAATCACAGGGATAGAGCTCTCAGATGAAATGGAGATACCACTTCCGGGAAGGCTTACAGACGGTACGAGACTTACCTGGCGGGCCAAAGACAAGCAGGATATGTCGAATATCGTCCTCATCCCGGTGATGTATATCGTTCTGATCGGTCTGCTCATACACTCGTCCCTGACAGCACCGGCGACCGAAAGTGCCAGGGTAAGAAAAGAAATAATGAAAGGGCTGCCAAGGTTCTGCAACCAGTTGTTCCTGATGATGAATGCAGGGATGATACTCAGCGACGCATTCGACAGGATATGCAGCTGTTACCGTGAATATGGCGAAGGAAATATGACCTGGTTCGAAAAGGCCCTGACAGAACTGAGCGATCAGAATGCCGATAAACGTGAAAGCACGGCATCGATGATCAACGAATTTGCCGTGAGGTATAACGTCAAGGAAATGATAAGGATATCTACGATCCTTACGGAAAACGAAAAGCGCGGAAGCGATGTCATAGAAAGTCTCAGCAGGGAGAGCAGATATCTATGGGATGACAGAAGGATAGTGGCGCGAGAGAGCAGCAGAATGATAGATACCAGAATGTCCTGGCCGCTGGGTCTGCTGCTGATACTGCTGATCGTCATCACCATGGCACCTGCGATGCTGAGCATGTGAATGAACTGTACGGCATGCGCCGTTCAGCAAATACATTGTAGGAGGAGAAGAACATGAAGAAGATAGGAAGGTTATTACGCAGAAAGACCGGCAGCATGAAGCTTACTGCTCATCTCAGGAATAAGAAAGGGATGGAGATGGTTCAAGTTGCCATATTGGTAGCTATCGCGGTAGCTGTGGGGATCATTTTCAAGGGTTCGGTCACGGATTTCGTGAACCACATCTTAGCAATCTGAATGCTGCTAATTTCTGATGAGACGCAGGATGATGTGATGTTGTCGCGAATGAAGAGGCTCTTGCGCAGCAGAGCCGGAGCAGAATCTGTAGAGGCAGCTATTTCCCTGCCGATAATAATACTGACAGCTATGCTGCTGCTCAGATTATTCACATTCTATCTTGAGATCCTGGACACGGGTGTCAGGGAGCACGAGAAAGCACTGGAGGCATGGGAGAACTACAAAGGTGCAGGCGGTAAAGCCGGCGAGAAGACAGTAGATGTAAAAATGCTGAGAGGCGGTCTGCTCAGGATGGATCTTACTAAAAAGATCCGGATCAGAACTTATTGCATCAATGAGGACCTTATGGTGAGAGCAGGTGAGTTCATTGATTGATATTCTTCGAGGAAAGAAGGGATCAGCCTCAGTATTTCTCGCTATGGCTTTCGTAACATTCGCGATATGTATCGCGGCTGCTATAGGGATATCGAGGAAGCTGGTCGTAAAAAGTGAATGTGAATCTTTCGGACATGTATGGACCAAAGCGATCCTTTCGGAATATGACAGGAATCTCCTGACAGATTACAGTCTGCTGGCATATTCCGGGAGCGGAACAGAGGTGATCAGAAAACTCGATTCATATATGCATTATTCCGTGTCCGGAAAACTGGATGTCAGGACCGGCAGCTCCGGCGCTGACCTGACAGGCTATGAGCTTGGTGACCCGGATAACTTCCGGGAGGCGATGAAAAAAGGCTTTGGCAGTGCTGCAGCCGGCACGATCCTCAACGGAAGCTCAAGGCGTAAGCGCGCGGACAGCTCATCAGGCGCAGATGAAGATGAGGAAGCAGGCGGGAGCGGATTCGGAAGCAGGACGATAGGAAACACAGTAGTGATCGACACGCTCCCGTCAGGAGGAGTAAAAAGCACTTTCAGTGTTGACCGGCTTGTAGAAACGGCGAGATCTATAGGTTCGTCTGACGGGATCAGATCTTCGATGATTAATGCGGGACTTGATGTGGTCTTTATCGAGAAGTACTTCGGTAATTATGTGACATCGGCCACGGATAAGGAGTGCTGGTTCAGGAGCGAGTGGGAGTACATTGTCAAAGGCAGTATGAGCGATGAAGAAAATATGGAAGCTTGCAGGAAGAGACTGTTCCTAATGCGGAATGCTCTTGATCTGGCCGCACTCTATTCTGACGAGACTAAAGTTGAGATGATCACCACAGCCGCCGAGCTGATAACTCCCGGTCCCGCAGGCATACTGACTCAGGCTCTGATCGCTGAAGCCTGGGCGGCAATGGAAGCAGAAGAGGATATGAAAGCTCTCTATGACAATGAACGGGTCCCGATAATCAAGAAAACAGGTGAGTGGAAGATCGGGCTGGACAGTGTATTGTCCGATGACAGCGTCAGAGATGAGCTGGATGAGGAATCACTTGAACTGATGAATGAAAACAGCGAGGAACTGAATAATATCCCCGGCATTTCAGAAGGGATGGCTGTTATAAAGGAAGGTCTCAACTATGATGACCATCTGATGATAATGATACTGTCGATGAACAGCAGCACCAGGCTCCTCAGAATAATGGATCTGGTACAGATCAACATGAAGTTCAGATACTACAGGGACTTTAATCTAATGGAATACTTCACCGGTGTTAGATTCGCGATAAGCGCAAACGGCAGAGATTATGTGTTTGAAGACAGCTATAAATAAATCCGGAGTACTGAGAGGAAAACGGGGCAGTTATCTCGTAGAGTCAGCTATCGTACTGCCCGTATTCCTCATTGCGGTACTTGTAATGAGTTCCGTGATATTGATGTACGCATGCATCGAGAACAGCAGCTTCATTGCAGCCAATGAGATGAGGCGCGGCGCGGCAGAAGCGCTCTACCTGGATACATCAGTCCTGATACCGTACAGGATCAAGAAGGAGATAAGTGATGAGCACTCGCAGGTGGAAAGCGCCCACGTTACTGATTACGGTTACAGAGTGTCTAAATGGGGACAGGATGAGCTGATCGCTTTGTCTCTGGATATGACACTCAGAACGAAGAACCCTCTTGGACTGAAAGCGAGAGCAGGTTACCGCCTCTCTCTTGTGACAAGAGCATATGTAGGTAAGGTCAGGGACTGCCCGAGCATGACAGAAGGAGAGATGTCGGGTGACGACTGCGATCCGGTCTATATATTTCCTGCAAGAGGAGAGAGATACCACTCAAAAGGATGCGGGTTCCTTAAAGCTGCGTCCACATCAGGGACACTTAACGGCAATATACGTAAGCACTACAAACCATGCCCCTTATGCGGGAGCAGAAAAGCTTCAAACGGATCGCTCGTGTACTATTTCCCTTCTGCAGGAGAGGATTATCACCTGCCCGGATGCTCAGCTCTGAAGCGTAACTACATTGAGACGGAGCGCAGGGATGCTGTTGCACGGGGATACACACCCTGCAGCAAATGCGGCGGATAATATGTTATTGACAAGTGACGGGAGGAGCATATGGACAAGATCAGACACGGCTTAACAGAGTACAGAATGCCGGGATATGTGGAAGAAGTCCTGTCTCAGAATTACTGCAGCTGCTTTATAAGTATGACTATCGTAAAGGATAAGGATTCATACAGATTCAGCTACGATCCGGGAAGATCAAGAAAACTCGATATCGCGTCGCTGGATACGTACAGGAAATTGATACTCCTTAAGACTTTGATATCTATAAGCAGGAGGTCCGCTGTTCATCTGATAGCTCCTGACAGCTTTCTGCTTGAACCTGAGCTCTTGTATACAAACGACAACAGGGTGGACATAGATTCACTGAGGATATTGTTCTACCCGGACGTTAAGATGCTCAGCTTCGGCAATAAGCTGAGGATCTTCTCTGACAGACTGTTTGACCATGGTAACAGAGAAGAACGAGAGTATTCTGAACAATTCAGGAATAGCCTTGAAGACGGCGATATCAATCGCGCCGGACTATTCCTCGATAAAAACATTTTGAGGCTGGAGTCAAGGATCCTGTCGTGATCATCCGGCGACTGAAAACACACCATCGAAATACATGAATACGGAGACACAGAAATGGAAAAAATGATCAGAAACATCACAGCTATTATGCTGACAATGCTGCTTGTACTGCCTTCTCAGGCATATGCAGCCGAACATGACAGCACTCAGGATATTTCGTCCGATACAGCAACGATCTATATCGGTAAGGTCCTGACTGTCTCACAGGATAACAAGTTCCCGGGCATCAACGACTTCAACTTCACTTTGACAGCGGTCAAAGCCTGGGACAACGCAAATCAGGATACAACTAAGAGCGGAGAAGTGATACCGGTTTCTGAGATGCCGATGCCGGCAGAAGAGACATCTTCGCATCATACGATCAGAGTCAATGGCACGAGTGCAGCTGTTACTGTCGGAGATTTCCGCGGAACTGCGAATACTGAGAGAAAGGACAGCGCAACTGAGAGATTCCGCGTGACGCCGGCCAACATCAGATTCACTAAGGCGGGCTACTACATGTATAAAGTCACAGAGCAGGGATCGAGTCCGGACAAAGTGCCGGGGGTGTCTTATGACCCTGACAGCTACTATATCGTGATCTATGTATGCAATAACACTGACGGAGAGGGAAATACCGTGGATGGGGTTTATGTCCACGATATCACATCATACAGAAATGATCCGGGATCGGATTATAGGCCTGATCTTTCGGATATTCAGAACATAACAGATAACGGAGGGAATGCTTACTCCACGAACAATTATGAGAATCTCGGCAAGGTAGGCAGATCTACTCCTGACGAGGGCAGTGATAATGATACCGGTCTTGTGACCGGGCCTAATAAACTGGAGGCTTATAAGTTCTTCAATGATCATACTACCCATGACATCGTCATAACCAACAACGTCACGGGAAATCTCGGAGACAGGACCAAGGAATTCGAGATCACTGTTACCCTCGAAGGCCTTGAAAAGAATGCGGAATACACTACCGATCAGCAGGCACAGGAGAAGACAGAGAAAAACAGGACTTCGAAGACAGCTGATCTGGTATCCGCTTCTGCAGGCAGTATCAATAAGGAAACCGGAAAGATAACAGCTGATTCAGACGGGAAAGCAGAATTTCTTATCAAGCTCGCAGATGACGAGGTGTTTGTCATCAATGCTCTTCCTGCCACATCGACATACAAGGCAGTAGAACATGAATCAGATCATGTCGCGAGTTACAGTCTGTCATCGACACAGGACCGTGCATTGATCGTATCTGCCTCCGGTGCTAACAGCAAAGATCAGACAGCGATCTCAACAGCACTTGAAACAGTTGACTCTGTTTCGAACGTACCCGGAAGATCGAAGACGGATACAAACAACGACGGGACGGTCACGATCGCTTTCGTAAACTCGAGAAACATAGCCACCGTTACCGGCATCCCGTATAACGGAGACTATATATATATTTCGATCGCAGCAATGGCAGCGGCAGTACTTATCATAGCTGCCGGAAGACGCAGAAAGACCGAAGAGAATGAGATGTGAGATCATCATCGCCGATCATACGCCAAGGCAGGACACAACAGTACATGAACAGAAAGAGGATATGCAGCTCATACTGCTCCGTGCAGCTGACTCCATTGTAAGGAGGATGCTGATATTTCTGGCAGTGATCACAGCTCTGTACTTTGCATCCGGAGCAGCGGATCTGTACTCGTTCCTGCATCACAATGCAGGCTCTGAATATCATGATTTTGCGGAATTGATGGCTGTGAATCCTGATACGGCAGCATGGATAAGAATGGACGGAACGAGAATAGACCATCCTGTTGTCCAGGGAATCGATAATTTCGAATATCTCAGTAAGGATTTCAACGGCCTTGACTATGCCGGGGGAACGATCTTCCTTGACGCTGACTGCAGGAAGGATATGGGAGAGACCTATATCCTTATCCACGGTCATAATATGGCGGGCGGAGCGATGTTCGGCGATCTGACTAAATATACTGATGAGAATTTCTTCAATGAGCACACTACCGGGGAACTGCTGACTCCGGCAGGAGAATATGACCTCTGTACAGCGGGTGTGAGCATTGAGGACGCATATCACAGTGAAGTATACGACATATCGACCGGTCGGGATGCAGGGATCACTGCAGCTTCAAAATACAGAAGCCTGAGTGGTCACTGCATTCTGACCAGAATGGTCGATTTCGGGAAAGACGATAAACTAGTAGCCCTTTCTACATGCGCAGGTGATATGTCTGAAAACAGGACAGTGCTGTTCTGCAGGGCAAGGTTAAGAGAACAGGAAAGGAGTCTGCGGCAAGATGAACAGGAAGCCCAATAAGATGCGAAATTATGTGACTTTGTTTGACACCGAGAAGGAGGTAGCAGACTACATCTCGGGGCTGAAACTCAAAAGATCTGTTATCGGGATCGATGAGGAGGAGCTCTGGAAGATAGCTGCTAATCTGCATAAGCATTATGCGATGAAAGAGAGAGAACAGAGAATACATATCATGACACTTGAGGATCAGCTGGAAGAGAAGAACAGAAGATTGGCCAAGTTTGAAATGCTGGCAGAGTCTTTAAGGAGGAAGTATGAAGCCGGTGCTGTCAGATAGCATAAGTGAAGCTGTCGTTATCAGAAGAAAGCAGTCGGAGAAAAAAAGACTCATAAGACAGCTGATCATGGAACTGGCCGTCTCATTCGCGGTCATCATGCTTGCGGGCACATTTCTGTTCGGGGTCACTGTTCAGCACGGTAATGACATGTATCCGGCTATAAAAGACGGAGATCTGATCCTGTTCTTCAGGGTAGGTGAACTGCTTCCGACAGAGGCAGTTGTGTATGAATGGAATGGGACACTGCATACAGGGAGACTAGAAGGAGCGCCGGGATACAGGATATCCGAAACAGCGGACCACAGGCTTACGGTGAATGACAGATTCCTGCCTCCTGACCCTGACAGAGGGATCACTGAAGAGACATATACAGCAGAAGGTGAAGAACTACCTGTCAGCCTGGGCGATGACTGCTGGTTCATCCTTAATGATAACCGGACAAGAACAGCTGACAGCCGTGAGTTCGGTGTTGTAGACAGAGACAGAATAAGAGGGCGTATCGTTACAGTCCTCAGAAGGAGATCCATATGAAAGTAGAAAAAACAGACAGGAGAGGGCTTGTTGTCGCAGCTCTGGCTGTTTTGCTGATACTGGTATCTGCAGCAGTCAGTTATGCTGATTCGGCATCTCTGAGCATTCCTGTCAAGCATAGATTCAAAGGCCGTGAATACTCAGGCAGAGATACCTTTTCCTTCACTCTCACTGCTGAGAGCGAAGGGTCGCCGATGCCGGAGGGAAGCAGCGGCTTATCGAAAACTGTAAGTATCAAAGCAGGGGAAAAACCTGATTTCGGGGAGATCACTTTTACAAAGCCCGGTATCTACTACTATGTCGTGAGCAGACAGAGAGAGAACCACACGCGTATCAGAGAAGATGATTCCAGATACAGAGTAATGGTGACTGTTCTCAGCGATATGGATACCGAAGTGGCGATCACAAGAATAGGAGGCAGTTCGGTCAAAGACGCTTCTGATCAGGAGGACTCTGGTAAAGTCGAAGAAATAATATATACGGATATATATGACGCAACGCCTAAAACCGGAGACAGTGCTGAGGTCCTGGTCCTTGTTTTCACGGGAATAGTTTGCTCAGCGATTCTGTTCCTGATGATCGCATCAAGAAGGAAGGAGGATGCAGATGATAAGAGGATATAGAAAGATTTTCACAGCACTGCTGATGATAACAGCTCTGGCAATGCCTGTGCTTGCAGAGGACAGCGGTGAACCGGGCATCGTTCAGGATCCGCCGGCTCAAAGCGAGATCCGGCAGGAGATCTCCGCAGATGAGACAAATACCACCGGCGAACCTGCAGCGGCAGAAGCAGCTCCGGCAGATCTGAATGAAGCTTCCGGCCGGGAAGAAATAACTGCGGGTGAAGGCGGAGATGCTGCCGGCGATAGTGAAGCTGCGGAAGGTGATCAGAGTTCAGTCGGAGAAGTAAATGAAGAGGATGCTGACGAAAGCAGCGTTACAGGCGATACAGACGAGGAAAAGAAAGCTGAAGGAGTCAAATATGTTTTCGTAAACGGACCCGGATTCACAGTTGAAGGAGGGATCCCTGTTTACTCGACCGGAGGAAGGTATGAACTCGTATCGATCACAGCAGACAGAGATGCCGGAGAATACAAGGCCGGTGATGAGATCCCTTATGAAGAGATATCTCAGTCCCTGTTCGCTGACGGCACAACGGTGACATATACATTTATTGAAGTTGAAGACGAGGATACACATGACTATTCAGAAGCGTCATCTGATGCGGAATATGATGGTGTATGGGATAACGAATCCGGAAATATAACCTAAAAAGGAGGGATGAGATGAAGAACAGTGGAAATACGATCAACAGAGTTTCTGTAATTGTCTGTGTCTTCACGATATTGATGCTGATCATTTCATCTGTATCAGTGTTTGCTGCAGAACCATTGAAAACCGTTTCACCGACTAAGGACCTGTCTGTTGAAAATGATAACGGGAAAGGCAGTGCGTTCGGAAAGCTTGCGATCAACTATGTCCAGCTTAAGGAACTGAGTCTGGATAAAGCTGTTATAGTATCCGGGGATAATTATTCCATCATTTCCGGTCAGCCGGGATCTAATGATAAGAAGACAGTGAAGATACTGGTGTGGAAGGGCAAGATAAGCTTCGGCGGTAATAAGAGAAGCGCATCTGCTGATGCTTCTACTAAATCAAACAGCCTGCCTGCAGTAACTCTGAAGTTCCCTGATTCAGCACTCTTGTCGGACGGGCGTACTGCAGACGTGATCGTTAAACTGGATCAGATCAGAGTCCATGCGTCGAAGAGCTTTGCTTCCAACATCAATGATAATACTAATCTTCAGGTGTGTCTGATGAGCAGCACCAAGAAGCTGCTGGAACTGCTATGCGTATCACCTAAGAAGAATTTCGATAAATACGATGCGATAGCAACTGATTCGAAGGCTGTCAACTCAGGTGCTGCAGTCGGAGAGAAGATCAGGGTGACTTTCAAAATAACAGAACATGCTGACGGGAATACGGTAGGCAGTACTATAAGTGCAGAAGATTATCCTTCTATGCTGGTGGTCTTTGCGGACTTTGACGCATATGACAAGCTCAAGAGCACCGGCGCGTCTGATAAAGACAAATATAACGGGACATATTCTGAAGGCGTTGAGCTTCTCAGCGGATGGGCGAATCCTGTCGTATTGGCTCATAACGGCAAGAACATATTCAATCAGTCACTTGTAAACAAACAGACCGTCAACACAGATAAGCTGAAGATCAAAGGGGACGGAAGTCAGTATGCCAAGCTGTATGCTAAAACCGAAAGCTATAATGACAATGATTCGTATTACAGCGGTTTTGCTGCAGCAGTGACCCCGCAGGGCTTTTCATTCAACTGGTATGGAAGTGTGCCGGGCGGCGAGGAAAACTACTCTTCTATGGGTACGCTCATAGGCAGCCAGCCGACAGTCGCTGTCTGGGCCAAGAGAACTGAAGGCGGTAGTCTCAGAGGTTCGCAGGTAGGTGACTGGGGCAAGACTACACATATGATGAATTCAGCCGCAGAGTACGATTATTCGCCTGATCCCGGATACAAGGTCAAGAGCCTGAAGGTCGATGGGGCAGAACAGACCCTGACCGATGTTCAGAAGGAGCAGGGCGGTGTATATACTTTCACCCGTCTAAATAAGTATCCTCAGAGCGAGAGAGATTATAACAAGACTTCCGGAGCTTTTAATCTGCTCGAATCAGGTGCGTCCAGTCACTATGAGATAGAGGTGGAATTCGAGAAGCTTCCTGCAGCCGATCTGCTGCTGAACAAGAATGTGGAAGGCAATCTCGGAGACATAACGAAGGTGTTTGAATTCAGGATAGATCTCACCGGACTGGAGCCGGGCAATTCGTATGAGATCACGTGCGAAGGAGCAGTCCCGGGGAACGGGATAGAAGAGAACCGGTTCACCGCCGATGATACAGGCAAAGCTTCTGTAGAAGCGGGACTGAAGGATGATACATCACTGAAGATATCGAAGCTGCCATCAGGTGCAGAGTTCAAAGTAACTGAGGCTAAGAGCGATCATCATCCGTCGTATAAGATACATACTGAGAAGGGCGGTAAAGATATAGCTGCAGCGGCCTCGGATAAAGAAGAAGAAATGGCAACCGGTGCTGTGACTATCACAGACAGCGATACGTACATAGTCGACTTCACTAATGAGCGAAACATTGCTGTCAACACAGGTGTTGTCGGAGGAGGCCTGTCAGCCGGCGACTTCGCGGCTGTATCTGCGATGTTCCTGGCAGCGGGAACAGGCGCGGGGATATGGTATCTCTTCAGCCGCAGAAGAAAAAACCGCGGCGGGTCAATGTGAACCGCTGCGGGTGATGATCGAGCTGTATCATATTAATTACTTTTGTGGCAGGAACCGCTATTCATAGCGGGCGATCATATCGGCTATCCTGTAGTAAGGCAGGCCGACTACATTCTCGTAGTCTCCTTCGATATGGTCGATGTACCTGCCGAAGTATCCCTGGATGGCGTAAGAACCGGCTTTGTCATACGGCTCTTCGCGAGATATGTAATCATATATGTCTTCATCGGTATATGCCTTGCACCATACCTTGGTGACGTCGCTGAGAGTTGTGACGGCACCTGTATCAGTATCGATGAGCGTGACACCTGTGACAACATAATGGAACGTTCCGCGGATCTTATCCAGCATGCGGTAGGCATCATCGTGGTCTTCGGGTTTGCCCATGATCTCGTCCTTCCATACGATAGTATCAGCGGCGATTATGAGGCAGCCGGCAGTATCGTCCTCCGGACGCAATGAGTCAAAGCATGCTTTCGCTTTTCTGGCAGAGAGAGTCTCTACGGCTGCTTCCATACCGATCCCGTCAGGAAGGGACTCATCGGTATCGGTCGGCATGACTCTGACATCGATCCCGTGAGAGTTCATTATCTCCCTGCGGCGAGGGGAGGCAGATGCCAGGATAATGCGTGGTTCAGAAGGATCATTATTGTTGCAGTTAGTTGTGATGGTCATATATAATACCCCCAGTGGAAATATGTCGCAAACAACTCATATTTTAGCAATTTGGTGTTGACTTTCCAAGCATTAATACATATAATATTTGAGGTCAAAGCAGAAGTTATCCGCTTCTCGCCTTACAGACTGGCGTTGGTAGGGCTCAATACTTTAGAGAAATTCTATTGTCGCGGATGCTTGTGTGTCCGCGATTTTTGATTACACCCGCGGACCTTCTCAGTAGATAATCGGAGGTAAGAACAATTAGCGCTAAGGACAACAAACAGACACAGATCAATGAGGACATCAGAGCCAGTGAGGTTCGTCTCATTGATGAGAATGGTCAGATGGTAGGTATCGTCAGCATCGACGAGGCACTTCACCTTGCTGATCAGGCAGATCTCGATCTGGTTAACATCTCTCCTAATGCAGTTCCACCGGTTTGCAAGATCCTCGATTACGGCAAATACCGTTATGAGCAGCAGAAGAAGGAGAAGAACGCTAAGAAAAATCAGCATGTAACAGAGATCAAGGAAATAAGACTGAGTGCGTCCATTGAGGACCACGATGTCGAGGTCAAAGCCAAAGCCGCGAGCAAATTCCTTCAGGAGGGAGACAAGGTAAAAGTCTCACTGAGATTTCGCGGAAGAGAGCGCGACTATACGCAGCTTGGTTTTGACGCGATGAACAAGTTCGCTGATATGGTTTCAGATTACGGCGTCGTAGAGAAAGCGCCTAAGATGGAAGGCAGAAGGATGAACATGTTCCTCGCCCCGAAGAAGGACAAAAAATAGTGATACAGGAGGACAACCCACAATGGCTAAGAACAAAATGAAGTCACACAGAGGCGCAATGAAGCGTCTGCACGTTACCGGCTCC
>SVCR01000196.1 GCA_015058265.1 Clostridiales bacterium | reverse complement strand
CATATCTCAACGCGCCTATGTGGGCGGAGATATTCATAAGCAACAAGGACTGTCTGCTGGCTGAGATCGATTCCCTTATAAGCAATATAAGCAAATACAGGGACGCTATTGATAAAGAGGATGTGGATACACTCCGCGAACTGCTCGAGGAGGGATCGCGGATCAAAGAAAAACTCGGATAACGTTTGAAAAACCGGGATGATCAACTGACCCTTTAAAGAAGCGGCGATATGTGTTAACATAGGTTAGCTACAACTAACCTATGTTTTTTTATCATAAAGAAAGCGAGAAAACCCCTGTCCTCTACAGGTGGCGGGAGCGTTCAAGGAGATAAGTATAAATGAAAATAGTTCAATTCAAGGATGTAACAAGGACATATGTCACAGGTGAGCATACACAGAATGCGCTTTCCGATGTCGATCTCGAGCTCGAAGAGGGTAAATTCGTTGTGATCCTCGGCCCGTCGGGTGCGGGGAAGAGCACCTTTCTAAATCTTCTCGGTGGGCTCGACAATCCGACAAG
Source organism: Clostridiales bacterium (assembly GCA_015058265.1). Next base: position 3,567 of record SVCR01000196.1, on the reverse strand, counting down.
CGGACAGATCATCGTAGATAATACAGATATCTCAACACTTTCGAATGATGAGCTTGCAGATTACAGAGCTGCCAAGGTCGGCTTTATATTTCAGTCGTACAATCTGATACCGACGCTCACGGTACTCGAGAACGTTTCTCTTGTTGAAGAGATAGCGCCTGACCACATGAGCGCGGAGGAGCTTCTGGCTGAAGTCGGACTGGATGATCACACTCATCAGTTCCCTCATGAATTATCCGGCGGAGAACAGCAGAGAGTCTCGATATGCAGGGCTCTCGCCAAGAACCCGAAGATCCTGCTTTGTGATGAGCCGACCGGAGCACTCGATTCGGAGACAGGTGTCGTCGTTTTGAAACTTCTGCTCAAAATGGCAAAAGACTACGGAAAGACGATCATCATAGTAACACACAATCAGAACATAGCAAAAATGGCCGATGTAGTTATTAACATAAGGAGCGGCAAGGTAAAGGCTGTAGATGAACAGCTGCATCCGCTGTCTGTTGATGAGGTGGAATGGTAATGCTGAGGCGCAAATTGTGGAGGACCGCCGGGGTCTATAAAGTACAGTTCATATCCATGATACTCCTGATCGCTCTGGGTATAGGGGTCTTTGTCGGATTCAATGCTGAGTGGGTGACGATCGGAGAAGACACGGATGCATTTTTCAGGGCGTGCGGTTTCGCCGATTACAGGATCATTGATGAAGACGGGATATCCGCGGCAGATGTAGACAAAATAAGAGATATTGAAGGCGTCAGCGGGGTCAGCAGGTTCCTCTCGGTCAACGCTGATGTCAAAGGAACGGCAAATCAGCTCGCTCTGACTGTAACCGAAAGCGAGCATACATCGGGATTTGTCCTCATAGAAGGCGAGGAATACGACCGCTGGGACCCTGACGGGTTCTGGCTCATGGACAAATACGCCGAGCTCAACGGTGTCAGAATAGGCGATGAACTGACCGTAACCTTCGAGGACATGGAGTTCACCGGGAAGGTCAGAGGCCTGATCGAATCTTCGGAATACCTTATCTGTGTCAGAGACGAATCGCAGGTTATGCCGGACTTCAATACATACGGATATGTTTATGCGACTCCGGCGATGCTCAAGAAAGTGATAGAAGAAGAGGTGAGAGAAGAGGAGCCGGATATCGACGATGATGTAATGAGCATTGCAGTAAAGGAAGTCTGCGATGAGATATTCCAGCAGGTAAATGTCAATTCGTCCATGAGCATGGACGATTTACAGACAGCGGTAGATGATGCTCTCGGAAGGACACTGCTGATACTGTCAAAAGACGAAAATGTGTCTTATGCCGAGTCAAGAGGCGAGATGAGCGAAGGTAAAACGATGGGATCTATACTGCCGGTGCTGTTTCTTGCCATCGCGATACTGACGATGATAACCACGATGAACAGGATCACCATAAGTGAGAAGACACAGATCGGAACGCTCAAGGCTCTCGGGTTCAGGGATAGAAGGATACTTCGCCACTACACTTCATATGCGGCTGTCATTTCTGTTGCCGGAGCAGCAATGGGCATGGTGATCGGATATTTTTTCTGCAAGGCCATAATGTCTCAGGACGGAATGATGGGGACATATTTTGTGATGCCTGACTGGACCATACATATGCCTCTGTGGATATGGGCGGTAGCAGCAGGCATTATCGCTCTGACGATCATGATAGGTTATCTGTCAGTCCGGGATATGCTGAAGGGAACTGCCTCGGAGGCGCTTCGCCCGTATACACCGAGACACATACGCCGCGTATTTCTGGAAAAAACCGCTTTGTGGGCAAAGATGAGATTCGGCACCAGATGGAACCTGAGAGATGTATTCAGGCATAAATCCCGCAGCGCGATGTCGTTTATCGGGACTTTCGGATGCATGCTGATGCTGGTAGCGTCATTTGGAATTAACCAGACGATGACGAACTTCCTGGACACCTTTTATGACAAGACCACTATTTACGCATCCAAAGTATTCATATCGGCAGATGCAGACAACAAAGACGCGGTACGCATCGCAGAAGAACTGGACGGGGATTACAGCGCTTCGGTAAGCTGCAAGGCAGGGGGCAAAGCTGTCTCTGTTGATGTCTACAATATCACACATGATACTTACGGCTTTATTGATGAAGAATCGAACATCGTGAAGCTCCCCGAAAACGGTGCATATATATGCAAGAGGCTGTCAAAGGAATTCGGCGTAAAGGCCGGGGATACGATAACAATAGAACCGTACGGTACAAGTGACAGCTATGATGTCACCGTAAAAGGGATCAACAGATCGCTGACCGAGAGCATCTCGATGACAGAGGATTACGCTGACTCGCTCGGTCTGACAGACAGTGAAGCATATAAGATCAACAGTGTATATACTATGACGCCTAAGGATCAGATCGCTTCCGGCAGCAAGATAACCAGCGTTCAGAGCAGGCAGGACATCATCGACTCGTTCGACGCGTTCATGAAGATATTCTATTTCTTCATCATCGCACTTATCGTTGCATCTGTTCTGCTGTGCCTCATCGTATTGTATAACCTCGGTATCATGAGCTACATGGAGAGATACCGCGAGATGGCTACCCTGAAGGTTCTCGGCTTCAGAAACAAGGCTATCGGGCACCTTCTGATATCCCAGAATCTGTGGATAGCCCTGGCGGGCACACTTCTTGGTATTCCTTCAGGCATATGGGCTCTCAACGTTCTGATGGATCTGCTGGCGGGCGAATATGAGATGGAGACTCTGGTAGGGCCTCAGAGCATTCTGCCTGCTGCAGCGCTGAACCTCGGTACCGCGATACTGGTAGGAGCCCTGATCGCAGGAAAGAACCGCGGGATCGATATGGTAGAGGCTCTTAAAGGAACGGATTAGAGCTGCGCGGATGCTTCTGCCCGGCAGGATCGGTCATCTTTCTCTTGTGTAAAGCGGCGTAGTGAAATAAAATCATTATATATGCTTTTCATGAGAGAAAAGAGGCCAAAATGACTATCACCTATGCGCTGACAGCGTCCATCCTTGCTATAGGTCTTACGCTTATGCTTGCCGATGTGACTGTGAAACTGAAGGGCAGCAATCACAGAAGGATCACAGTCACACTTATTGCCATGACCATATTCTATGTCGTAATGGACTGCCTGTGGATAGTCGTTTATACGGCGGAGGATTTCAACAGGAGCCTTTTTGTCCTGTTGAATTTTCTTTTCTATCTTGTGTACATAACACTTCCTTATATTTGGTTCCTTTTTACAAAGCATTTTGCGGGGAGCCATCTGACAGACCGCAGGGTCAACTTCCTGTTCGCCATCCCGTGGCTTTTCAATCTTACACTTGTGATCCTGACAATGATCGGGCCTAAACTGCTTTGGATCATAGGAGATGCGGACAGCAGGTATACCAGAGGTCCTCTGTTCGGTCTGTTCACCAAAGTCGATCTCCTTTATTACTTCATAGCTGTGACAGGGGTAATAGCCCTTATGATAACTGGCACAGGAGCAGGCAGGAGGACTCTTCGCAGAGTACTTGGCTTTGCCGTTATACCTGCTGCGGGTGTCTTTATTTATA
>SVCR01000195.1 GCA_015058265.1 Clostridiales bacterium | reverse complement strand
CGGCATCAAAATGAGAAGAAAACAGCGGAGGCAGCGCATCGAAAGATATGCCCGGGAAAGGAAAAACATGAGCCGGGCAGAACGCAGGACTTATATCGCTGACAGAATAAGGGAAGCGCGGCAGTCAAAGGCAAAATCTGCGGGTTTGATTCCAGATCTTCACTCGCGATATTTTACTGCAGATTTCCCTTACGGACTGACAATTATACAGCAGATAGGTTCGATAGCAGGTGTTTCTATGCCTAATATAGACAGACTTCTTGAATGGTATGACAACATTGCGATCGTAAATGACAAGCTGTATTTATCCGATTATGGAATAAATGATCTTGATGACCTGAGAAGGTTCTACCTGCGCTGAGAACTTAGCTGTTTAGAATCCTGTAAAAAATGGTCCTGCGGAGTTCGTTGTTCTCTGCAGGACTGTTGCTGTTATTGGTATTGTTATGAAGGTTTTATGAAGAAAAGTTATTGTCTCTGTTGACAGTGATAGGATAACGCTGTTACTTTAACCGAACCTAAAACGAAAAAGAATTATTACATGCAGGCGCGGCCAATATCGGCGCGTCTTTTTGTATGTTCACAGACCGAAAGGAGGACTAAATCATATGACACAGGAAGAAAATGATAGACAAAACATGATCAGAGTGATCATCTGCAGGCCCGGTGAGAGAGCAGAGGCAACAGAGATCAAAGAGAATCTAGAGTCGATGCAGGCTGTTGTCGGAGGGCTGATACAGGAGTTTATGCCCTTCCACTCGGAGTCTGATCCAAGGTATGACGACATCGCACTTATAGTAAACGAAGAAGGAAAGCTGATGAGGTTGCCGCCGAACAGAGCAGTATTTGATGAAGACGGATGCGTGCAGGATATAATTGCAGGTCCGTTTTTTATATGCTACGCACCACTTGAAAGCGAGAGTTTTCTGTCGCTGCCGGAGGATCTTGAGCAGGAGTTTCTGAAGAAATTTGACAAGCCTGAGATTTTTTACCGCACTGATGAGGGCGTTCAAGTTGTCAGATATATGCCGGATAAAGATGCCAGGGAACAGGAACGATAAGAGTGGCGGAACCAGGCAAAAGTAGCACAGGAAGGGGAAAAGGCGCGCTGCGTCATTTTAGCAAGCACTGCATCCGTGGACACAACCACTCCTGCAAACCTGGTGGGCAAGCCCCCAAACCCCCGCCTGACCGGAGAAAAGATAATGTGACCACAGCGTGGACACAGGAGAGGAGACGCATGAAGTGAAATGAAGAAGACAAAAGAAAAGCATCTCAGACTGACTGAGACTGAATTTGAAGAGCTGCAGAAGAAAGCGGCGGCAGCATGTCTGACTGAATCGGCTTTCATAAGACAGCTGATCTCAGGATATGTCCCGGTGACTGCACCTGACGACAGATTCTTCGCAGCAATGGAGATCATCAGTGAGTTTGCAGACAAGGTCGATGAACTTGCAATAAAGACAGACAACTCTGTAGATATGATCGCTGTTATGAACGAGGCAAGGAAGTGGAGAGCTTTCCGGAATGCAATCGAAAAGGCATTCCTCAGACCGAGGAGGATCGATGAGTGATGGCTGTTACGAAGATATGGAACATACGTGGCAAGGCCGGAAGTCCTCTTACGTATATAGCGAATCCGGAAAAGACTGAGCGTGAGTTCACTGAACCTGAGAAACAGGCTCTTCAGGACCTGATAGCATATACGACCAATGAGGACAAGACGGAAAAATTCTATTACACGACCGGCATCAACTGTGATGTTGAGTTCGCCCGGGATCAGTTCGATACTGTCAAGATGAGGTTCACAAAACCGGATGGCAATGTTGCCTATCATGCGTATCAGAGCTTCAGAGAAGGTGAGGTCACGCCGGACGAGTCTCATGCGATCGGAGTACAGCTTGCCAAAGAACTCTGGGGAGACCGATTCCAGATGGTGGTTGCAACACATGTCAACACAAGGTGCGTGCATAACCACATAGTGATCAACTCTGTTTCCTTCAGAGACGGTAAGAAGTTCCATGACTGCCGTGACACCTACAGGCTGCTGCGTGAGACATCTGATCGCATCTGTCTGGAGCGCGGGCTGTCCATAGTGGAGAACCCGAAAGGAAGAGGTGTCAGCCAGTATGTTTACAAGATGGAAAAGGCAGGCATGCCGACAAGGTATAACGTGGCCAGACAGGCTATTGATGAGTCGGTTGCACTCAGTCTGACCATCGAGGAGTTCAAGGCTGAACTCAGGAAGCGTGGTTACAACTATCGCTTCGACCCGCAGCGCAAGTATTGGACGATCACACCTCCGGGTTGGAAGAAAGCGATCCGTATCCATCAGCTCGGATCAGATTACACACGTGAAAGCATTGAGCGGCGTATCTATGAGAACGATCCGTCAGTCAGACAGGAGAGACTCCGGCAGAATTATCGGATGCCAACACACTATAATCTCCGCAGGCGCATCGACCGCATCATGGGGCGCAGCGGACTTGAGAAGCTGTATCTCCGCTACTGCTACGAACTGGGGTATCTTCCGAAGTATCGGCAGAACCCGACCAGACTTCACATCCTGCTGAAGGAAGATCTTCTGAAATGCGACCAGTATTCTGAGCAGGCAAAGCTGCTCTGCAAGTATCACGTGAACACTGACGAAGATCTTTCACTGCTTATGGAGAAGATCGAGTTGAAGATGACTGACCTGCTGTCATACAGAAATGATATGCGCAACAAGGCAAGGCGTGATCTGCCTGAGATAGAAAAGGCTGCAGCAAGGGAGAAGGCGATGGAGCTGACGACGGAGATCAGAGGACTGAGAAGAGATCTGAAGCTCTGCACTCAGGTGCAGGAGCGTTCAGCTCATGTGCGGGAGAATCTTGAGATCATCGACAGAGAACGTCAGCATGAGAAGACGAGGTAGTACCGCCAGAATAATGTATGTTTTCGGGGTATATTTCCTCAGAATCGAATGTCCTGACATTGGTTTTTGCAGATGAAATATGCAAAAGGATATACGGATCAACCGACCTGATTTAGCATCAGAAATCAATGTGCTGACAAGGGAAAGGAGGTATCAGTTGGCTAAAAGAGTGTCGAAGGAAGAAAGAGAGACGATTATCCGTTTCGATGAAACCGACGGACCTGTGGTCATCTACACTTTCAACACCGATCTGAAGAAGAGGCTGAAGTCTTTTGCAAAGAAGCACCCTGAACTCTGCACCATGAGCAAAGAGGATAAGGACTTCGGAAGCATGACATATGAGATCGAGAAATCCAGACTATCGATCAGGCTGACAGCACCTTACAGCGAAGAGCGGCGTAACAGTGTCGGTGAGATAGGCAAACGAAACAGGAAGAAGCCGAGAGGCAAACAGTGAAAGGAGTTGATTGAATGAATCCAGGAGGAGATGCAGCTGAACAGGTCGTGAGACTGTCACTTGAAGGAGTGGAGGTCGCGGCCAGAATATCAGGGAATGGCGCGAAGAACATCGCGCTTCTTTTGTATGCGACTCTCAAGCAGGAACAGAAGACGAAGGGAAAGGCAAGACTGACATCCATGCTGAAGTCCGGCAAGGAACTCAAGGTGTATACCATCACACAGAAAGATCTGGCGAAGTTCTCGCAGGAGGCAAAGCGTTACGGTGTTCTCTACTGCGTGCTGAAGGACAGAAAGAATACTGATCCGAACGCTGCGGTGGATGTTATCGCAAGAGCAGAGGATGCGAGCAAGATCCAGAGGATCACTGAGCGCTTCAAGCTGGCGACTGTCAATAGGGCAGATGTGTCGCTAGAGATCCAGAAAGACAAAGACAGGATGTTCCCGAAAGATAAGTCGGTGAAGGAGGCACTCAGAGGAGGGCAGGCCACCGATCAGAGCAGGGCTGCTGCACCTGAGAGCATGCCGGTAGTCGATGAGAGTATTCAGCCCGATCCAGAACGCGGTCTTCCGCCTGCATACGATGAAGAGCCGAGAGAGGGACGGCGGATCATGGGCGGACCGAAAAAGGAAGAGCCGCAGGTAAACCCCTCTTTGGCAAAGACAGGCCGAGACCCTCTGTCCGAGCCAAACTCAACGCAAGCAAGCCCGTCAAATGGCTTCC
>SVCR01000194.1 GCA_015058265.1 Clostridiales bacterium | reverse complement strand
AGGTACCTCGACCAGCCCGCGGACAGGGTCACACACAAGTCCGAGGAGATTGGAAAGCGCTATGGATGCCGCATTGCAGCACTGCTCCGGCGTTCCGCCAAGCATCTCTACGATAGCGCTCGCCGCCATAGCCGAAGCCGATCCGACCTCCGCCTGACAGCCTGCTTCAGCACCGGAGACAGATCCGTTCCTCGTTATTATATATCCGATAGCACTTGAATTGATAAGGCCGCTTCTCATGGTCTCCATGCTGATGTCACGGAATTCGAACAGCGACATCAGAACTGCAGGAAGGACACCTGCAGATCCTGCAGTCGGCGCAGCAACGATAACACCCATGCTCGCATTCGTCTCTGATACAGCAAGCGCGTTAACTATCGCTCCGTGTATGATAGGGCCGCATACAGCTTTGGACTCATCAAGATGACGCAGCCTGTTCGCTTCTCCCCCGAGAAGGCCTCCCATTGACTTGACCGGGTCAGATATTGCCCTGTCAACAGCAACGTTCATCACGCGCAGCGCCTCATCTATATTCTCAATAATCGTCTCTCTGCGTACCTCTCCGATCTGCATCTCTCTGCGGATCATCACCTCTGAGATAGGCATATCGTTCTCGCGGCAAAGCTCCAGAAGTTCTTCTGTATTAGTAAAATCCCAATTCATCGATCTCTCCTTAAATTATCTTTTAGCGGCGGCTGAAATCGGCCTGTATCATATCTCGATCAGGTCTACGCTGGTCACCGTCTCGTATCCAAGGATCTCACTCTTGAGTTCTTCGGCTATGAAGCCGTCAGACTCTATGACAGTAAAGGCGTTCTTGCCCTTCTCTTCCCTGAACAGCTTGAGTGTGGCGACGTTTATCTTATGATCCGCAAGGACCTTAGTGATAAAGGCAACGGTTCCTGCCACATCCTTGTGACCGACGATCATCGTGCTGTACTCTCCGGTGAAGTCCACTTCGATATTGTTCATCCGTTTGATGCGCACGCGGCCGCCGCCGATCGATTCGCCTCTTATCAGAAGGGAGTGTCCTTCCTTATTCTCCATAACTATGTCAACTGTATTCGGATGACTGACCGCAGTTTCACGGTCTATCTTGAATTCTACAGCCATGCCGTTTGCCCGGGCCTGCTCATAAGCATTCCTGATGCGCATGTCATCGGACTTATAACCGAGCATTCCCCCGATCAGAGCTCTGTCAGTACCGTGTCCCCTGTAAGTGTCCGCGAAGGATCCGTACAAAGTATACGTTACATGGGTCGGGGCTCCGGTAAAGATCTGCCTTGCCATCCACGCGATAGTCGCAGCACCTGAGGTGTGTGAGCTGGACGGTCCGACCATAACCGGACCAATGACATCGAATATTCCTATATAATTGTTAGGCATAAATACCCCCCTCCTGAATTCAATTGATTCTTCATATCAGGCTTACTATTTCATCGATGACGCCGCTGAACCTCTCATCGGTAAAGCCGAAGTCCATAGCGCGATAGCTCCAGGCTGCTCTGCCGATGCCGTATTTATCAAAGACAGCGCATATCATCCGGTACCATTCAAGAGTATCCTCCGGAGCAGCGCGGTCGATGACGCCGAACTCGCCGCAGTACAGAGAGACATTGCGTTCTTCCGCGACTTTGACCGCTTCTCTGACCATATCCTCAAAATATTCCGGTCCGAATGTCTTATCCGGATCAAAGCCGCTGAGATCGACAGTGAACTGCTTGATCTGCTGCGCGGAATTCTCAGCGTATTCTCCGTAAGTCACCTTAAGCGGCATGCGGAACGACGTATCCATGCCATCTACCCAATACGCGCCCTGATGAGTGAATACGATAGGCTCGTAGCAGTGGAAGTTATAGATTATATTCTCATCCTGAGGCGGCTCGAGATCGCGCAAAGCCTCAATGCTGTTGTTGTAATAACCGCCGATGAGGATCCTGATGTCCGGCGCAATGGCACGAATGCGGCCGATGCACTTCGCGGAGATCTCATTCCACTTTGCGCAATACTCCTTGTAAGTGACCTCGTTGAGGAGCTCGAACGCAAGCATATCTGCATACTTGCCATAACACTCCGCGAATCTCTCCCACAGCCGGTAGAACCGTTCCTGATAATCCTCATTCTCGAAGAAGCCCGATTCCTCTTCTCCGTCATCGAAGCTGAATCCGTAGGTCTTATGCAGGTCCAGCACCATATTCAGATCATAAGAACGGCACCAGTCTATCACCTGCTGTATCCGGCCAAAGCCATCTTCCTTGTAGCTCCCGTCAGCTTCCTCCACGATATCGTAGTCGACCGGAAGACGGACGTGATCGAAGCCCCAGTTCTTGATGCGGGCGATATCCTCTTCACCTATAAAACTATCGTAATGCTCTGTTGTATGTACACATTGCGAGAACCAACCACCGAGATTGATCCCGTGCATGAATCCCTGTATCATCTACACCTCCGGACACCTGTCATTCCTTTGATTATGATTATGATTATGATTTTGATTTTGATTTTAATTTTGATTTTGAATCTGAGTCTGATTTTGATTTTGATTCTAATTCTGAATCTGACTCAGACTCAAATTCAGATCCAGATTCAGATCCAGATTTAGATCCTTATCCAAATTCCCTGTCCTGTTAATACTCAAGATTTTACCATATAGCTGTCGCGCGTTCACCTGAAAAAATGAGTCTTGGGAACCGCCTGAGACATGTGCTATATTTGAAACATGATACGCAAGCTGATGTTTCGCCTGCTGCCTGTTCAGGTCCTGATAATAGCGGCAGGTACGATCAACTTAATAGTTTCCAGCTATTTTGCCACAAACTATCTGGGCACGGATGCCATGAGCGCGGTCGGGCTCTATGGCCCGGTTAATATGCTCTTAAATGCTGTCACCCTCATGCTGGTCGGCGGCACCACCATCATATGCGGCGAATGCATCGGCCAGAACCGGCAGGCCAAGCTGCAGGAATCTTACTCTCTCAGTATCATATTATCGTTCATTGTTGCGATCGTTTTCGCAGCTATCATGCTCATCCTCGCGGCTAATGACGCTACAGGCTTTCTCACTAAGGACATGACAGTACGCCCTATCCTGAATCGATACATCATGGGTCAGGCTATAGGAATGGTGCCGTTTATCCTGAGCAATCAATTCGCGTCTTTCCTGTTCATAGAGAACAAAGGCCGCATCACTCAGATCGCGATAGCGGTGTTTATCGCAGTCAACCTTGTATTGAACTACCTGTTTGTCGCAGTCATGGGCATGGACGCTTTTGGGCTGGCGCTTGCATCATCGCTCAGCACGTGGGTCTATCTTCTTGCAGAAGCCTGGCACTTCATTTCGGGAAGATCCTTCCTGAAGTTCAAGCTCATCAGACCTGATCTCAGAGAATGCTTATCGATAATCAGGATCGGTCTGCCGGGCGCACTCATCAACGGATACCAGACAGTCCGAGGACTCGTCGTCAACCATCTCGTGGAGGTATATGTCGGAGCTGCGGGAATATCCGCTTTTGCCACGGCTAACAACTTGCTCGCTTTGTTCTGGGCCATCCCTGTCGGAATGCAGACAGTCTCTAGGCTACTGATGAGCGTCGCTATCGGCGAGGAAGACCGCAAGTCTCTGACCGAAGTAATGCGTAACGCCATAAGATACTACACTCCTCTCATGTTCGCGATCTCGACAGTGCTGATGCTGAGCGCTCAGACCCTGACATACATCTTCTACAAAGATCCGTCAGAACCGGTATTCATGATGACGGTATGGGGCTTCCGTATACTGCCGTTCTGCATGCCGCTGGCTATTTTTACCATGCACTATGTCATCTACTCACAGGCATCGAACAAACAGCGGATCGTTCACGTCCTCACTGTTTTCGACGGTATGATCAGCGTATCCGTGTTCACAGCTCTTCTGATCCCGCGCCTGGGTATGAACAGCGTCTACGTCGCCAATGTCGCAAATGGAGTCGTGTCCATCCTCATAGTGATCATCTATGCCACCCTGTGCAATAGGCACTTCCCGCGCAGCATGGATGAACTGATGGTGATACCGGATGATTTCGGCGCTGCTGATGATGAATTCGCCGAGGTCAAAGTCACCAGTCTGTCAGAAGC
>SVCR01000193.1 GCA_015058265.1 Clostridiales bacterium | reverse complement strand
AGAAGAACCCGAGCCCGGCAATGACAGGTCGTGTATGCCCTCATACATGTATGGATGACTGCAAGAGAGACAGATATGACGAGTCGGTGAATATCAACCAGATCGAAAGATTTATGGGAGACTATATCCTCGAGAATGCAGATAAGTTCATGAAGGCACCTGAAACTGAGACCGGCAAGAAGATCGCTGTCGCCGGTTCCGGTCCTGCAGCACTCTCGGCAGCATTCTATCTCAGACAGGCAGGACACACTGTAACTGTATACGAGAGAATGGAAGAGCCCGGCGGAGCACTTATGTACGCGATTCCTGAATACAGATTGCCAAAAGATCTCGTGCGCAGGCAGACAGGCGCTATCGCAAATATGGGAGTTAAATTCGTATGCGGCACTAAGATCGGTGAAGATATCACTATAGAGCAGCTCGAGGCAGAGAACGACAAAGTATTCCTCGATACAGGAGCATGGGAACCATCCGTACTGGGAATTGAAGGCGAAGAACTCACAAGATTCGGCCTTGATTTTCTGGTAGAAGTAAAGAAGTGGATGGATGACAAGCCGGGCTCAGATGTAATCGTAGTCGGAGGCGGAAGCGTAGCTGTAGACGTAGCTGTAACAGCAAACAGACTTGGAGCGAAGAGCGTTAAGATGGTCACACTCGAGCCTGCAGATCAGCTCCCTGCATCCAAAAAGGACCTCGACTGGGCGCTTGAAGAAGGTATCACCATGGAGAATTCATGGGGCCCTAAGAAGATCCTGAGAGACGGATCTAAGATCACCGGACTTGAACTCAAGAAGTGCGTTTCTCTCAGAGATGAGACCGGCAGATTCAATCCGAAATATGACGAGAATGACACAATGGTCGTAGAGGGAGATGCTATCTTCCTGTCGATCGGACACAGGATAGACCTCAGCTTCCTCGGAGAGGATCCGTTCCTTGCAACAGAGAGGGGCCGCATCACAGTCGATGAAAATACGCAGGCAACAAGCAAGTCCGGTATCTATGCAGGCGGTGACGTTACAACAGGAACAAAGACTGTAGTCATGGCTATTGCTGCCGGAAAGAAGGCAGCGGATGCTATGATGGCTGAGCTTGGTGCAGAGAAAGAAGTGGTGACAAAGGAAGGCTTTGTCAAGGCCGGTGCACACTGCCTCGATCACACACCGCAGCTTGAGACACCTCACGTACCTGCGGCAGAGCGTACTATCGACAAGGAAGATGAAGGCACATGCAGCTTCGAGGAGATCCTGACAGAAGCAAACAGGTGCTTCAACTGCTCATGCTATGCAGTAACCCCATCGGATATGGCTACTGCACTTATGGCGGTCGGAGCTAAGATCGTTACCAATAAGGCTGAATACACTGCGGATGAATTCTTCACAACAAAGGTCAGGATCGCAGAATTCCTGGATGCTGATGAGCTCGTTACAGCAGTAGAAGTACCTGCAGTAAGCGGAGTATCTGCTTATGACAAATTCAGAGAAAGAGAATCCATAGACTTTGCGGTAGTAGGACTTGGAAGCTGCTATGAGGTGAGTGACGGAGTTATCGAGAAAGCGAGCATCGTTCTCGGAGCAGTCGCGCCGGTACCTGTACGCGCTGAAAAGGCAGAGGCGTTCCTTGCGGGCAAGAAGGTAAGCGAGGAAGTCGCTGCTGAGGCTGCAGAGCTGGCTCTTGCAGATGCAGATCCTCTGGAGCAGACCGAGTACAAAGTGGACATAGCAAAGACTCTTGTAAAGAGATCGATAATGAAGCTGGCGTAGCTTAACATAAGGGAGGACATGATGGATAAGAAGAAATGCGAAGAGCTCGTCATTGCTTATGGGGAGCTGCTTGAGAGCAATGATTTTACTCCTGAAACTGTAAGCGCTGTGTTTGCAGATGATGCTGTTGCTGTTCTTCCGCATGCCGGCGAGGCGAGCGGTATCGATGAGCTGGTTGGAAAACACTGTGAGATGATGGGACCATTCACGGGGGCGCATCATAATATCACGAATATCGTGATCACTCCTGTTTCGGACAATGCCGCCAAAGCGACCTGGCATATGGAAGTCATCCATCAGTTCAGGCCGGAAATCGTCCCAAATCTTCCGGGCGACCTGTTTATCGTAAATGACAGGGTCACTGCAGAGATCACATGTGATGGCGAGGCTTACAGAATAAAATCGCTTTCGATGGAGGGCGTATTCAAGAGATTTACAACAAGTGCACCGGAATAATAAGAAACATGCATATACAGGCGGGCTGTTTACATGGAATGGTGCAGGCAGCCTGCCTGCAAGCTGCAAATTGTTAGGACACAGATAGTGTGCTACAATTACCAATAATATGCAGTTGGCAGAACAATTAATAAACCGGAGGCACAATTGGCAACAAGAGATTCAGCGTACGATAAAATACTGGCAGCTGCCGCAAAGTTATTTGCGGTAAATGGATATGCAGCTACGACAACGAGAATGATAGTCGCTGAAGCGGGATCAAGCTTATCTGCCATCCATGCGCATTTCAAGTCAAAAGAAGGCATATATGATGCAGTTATGGCAACAACTGCAGACACTTTCTACCGGCTCAATGAGCCGCTTATCACGGAGATCAGAGAGCTTGAGAAGAGTGGCACAATGACGCGGGATGCTGCATGGAACCAGATCGTCATGCTGACGGATCATACGATAGACTGGGTGTACAACCCGGATTACAAGTACGAAATACTCCTCATGAACCAGCAGATGATAGGACTTGGCGACGGAAGCAAGAGGATGCCGGATTCATTCTTTGAATTATACAGGATGTTCGAGCGGCTGTTCCGCAGTTACACCGGGGATACTGTGAACGACTGGCCGGTGAAACTGGCTTTCTATACAGTCACTTCGGCTTTCGACGGGGCGAACTACCCGCATATCCTTGAGGCTCTGCTCGGAGAGAAGCTTGAAGACAAGGAAGGCCTGACTGTCATGAAGTCAAACCTCAAGAATTATCTTCTGACTAATATGAAGGCTCAGCTTGATCTCAGGTGTAACGTACAGGACGCAAAGTAAAAAGACAGGATAAATACCATGCCTGAAAGCAAAAGAGAAAACAGAACAGGCGGTTTCCGGCCGGAGGCGGTTTTCAGGATCCGCGGGAACAAGATCTTCTGGGGTCCCGGACTGATGGAACTTATGCGAAGAATCGATGAGACGGGTTCCATCAGATCTGCCGCGGCAGAGATGTTTATGTCCTATGCAAAAGCAAGACGACTCATTGCTCTGGCTGAAGCTGAGCTGGGATTCAGAATTATCGAAACAAGAAAGGGTGGGTCCTCACATGGAGGAGCTGCACTCTCAGAGAAAGGAAGATACTATCTTGAGAGCTGCTCTGCTATCCAGGAGGAGGTCCAGGAATATTGTGTGAAATGCTATGATAAGTATTTCAGCTTGAAATAAACTAAAGTAACAGGTTTGTGCCCTCAGTGATATTCACAATTGGCACAGTCTGTTCCAATTGTGAAACGCAAATATAAATCAATTGTAGTATAATCACATTAACTGATAAGAAGACCAATAACGGCGCCCGGATCGCGCCGTTTATTCAGAAAACCGATTTACAAAAAAATACAAATCGCCGGCGTTTATGTAGCATAGGATACTGTGTAGCACAATTGGATTTTGTTAAACTGCAGTTGGATAAAGAAAAAGAGAAGAGGAGACAGAGAACCGTCCCCTGTCTCCAGGAGGTTAATCATGAGATATGGAGCTGTCATCGTAGCGGCTGGAATGTCGACTCGTATGAAGCAGTTCAAACAGCTGATGAAGATCGGGGATATGAGCATAGCGGAGAGAGTAATAGTCAACTTCCGCCGTGCAGGTGTTCAGGATATCGTCATGGTCACGGGATATAATGCCGAGCAGCTTGAGAAGTCCCTCAGATATTTCGGAGTGGACTTTGTCAGGAACAGGAACTATGAGACAACTCAGATGTTCGATTCCGCCAGACTCGGACTCGAGCGCCTGAACGGCAAATGTGACAGGGTGTTCTTCTGCCCGGTGGATGTTCCGTTCTTCACTGATCAGACTGTTACCGATGAGATCAGTATGCTCGACAGAAATGACAAAGCCAGTGTCATAGTTCCTGTCTGCAATGGC
>SVCR01000192.1 GCA_015058265.1 Clostridiales bacterium | reverse complement strand
TCGAGGTCTTCCATGGTTCCTAGATCAGGTCTTACCTTGCGGATATGCTGTTTCGGATTTCCGCAAGGTAAGACCTGATCTAGGTACCATGGAAGACCTCGAAGCTCTTACCGGCGCATGCCACAGAAGAGGAATGATGGTATGCATGGACTTTGTAATGAACCATACCAGCGAAGAGCATGAGTGGGCCAGAGCAGCAAGAGCAGGCGACCCTGTAGCTCAATCCAGGTATTTCTTCTATGACAACTGGGATATACCTGATCAGTTCCAGAAAACTTTGCCTGAAGTATTTCCTGAAACGGCTCCGGGTAACTATACATGGCTCGATGATTGCGGCAAGATCGTAATGACATCGTTCTATCCGTTCCAGTGGGATCTGAACTACAGGAATCCGATGGTGTTCAATGATATGACAGATAACCTACTCTACCTTGCGAACAGAGGAGTAGATGTCGTCAGACTTGATGCTGTCCCTTACATTTGGAAGACACTCGGAACAAACTGCCGTAATCTTCCGGAAGTCCATACGCTGGTAAGGATGATGAATCTTGCCTGCAGGATAGTATGCCCGGGCGTGCTGCTGCTCGGTGAGGTCGTTATGGAGCCTAAAGAAGTCGTTCCTTATTTCGGTTCATATGATAAGCCGGAATGCGATATCCTCTATAACGTCACTACTATGTGCACTATATGGCACACTTTGGCTACAAGAGACGTGAGACTGCTCAAACATCAGTTTGATCAGCTGGAAAACCTTCCTGCAAACTGTCTGTTCCAGAATTACCTGAGATGCCATGATGACATCGGCTGGGGACTGGATTACGGATTCCTGGGATGGTTCGGGATCAACGAGGCAGCTCACAAGAAATATCTAAACGACTGGTTTACGGGGAAATGGCCGGGAAGCCCGTCAAGGGGAGAACTGTATAATGACTCAGAGGTCCTCAGGGATGCCAGACTGTGCGGAACTACAGCCTCACTTTGCGGCATAGAGGCAGCTCTGTATGAGAACAATGAAGAGGCACTTAGACGCGCGATCGGAACGGATCTGATGCTGCATGCGCTGATGCTCACGCTCAAAGGGATCCCTGTTTACTACAGTGGTGATGAAGTAGGGATGCTCAATGACTACGGCTATCATAATGATCCTAAGAAAAACGCTGACAGCCGCTTCCTCCACAGAGGACAGTTTGACTGGGAGCTTGCTGAGGAGCGAAACAAAGAAGATGCTGTTCAGGGAATAATCTTCCGTGAACTCAGACGGCTTACAGAGATCAGGAAGAAGAATGCGATATTCCATTCCGATGCACATATGTATGCCTTCGATACAGGAGACAACAGAGTTCTCGGCATCATAAGAGAGTATGACGGGCAGAGACTGCTCGGACTCTTCAACTTCTCAGGGGATTACGCGAGGACAGAGATCGAGGCAGCAGACTGGAGCGATCTCACAGAACCGGAGAGAGAGTATACCCATGGAGAAGGCAGCAAAGGCGAATACTGGATCGAACCATTCGGATTCAGATGGTTCCTCAGACAGATGTGATTTAAAGTCCGGCATGAGCCGGACTTTTTTCGTTATCTTTTCTCAGTACAAAGTGTGGTCATGAATCCTCCGATTTGATACAATATATTTAATATTCACGATGGTGTACACTGATCAGCAGAGTATGCTGTCTTAATAAGGAGAGATGAAATTAGCGCAAGCATCATAGTGTCAATTGGACCGGATTTCAAATATGAGGCACTGTAATTGCCCGCTGATTTTGTTATGTGTTGAACGTCAATTGTGGATATTTTAAGAGAGGAAAAGGATCAGGCTAATGAGAAAGTATAAATGCAAGTATGATATAGATTTCCAGAATATCAAGGAGATCCTCGACTTTACTGTTACACATTATGCCGAGAAGACTGCTTTTATTTATAAGAGCAAAGACAGGAAGACCAAGACTGAGATCTCATTCGGTAAGTTCAGACAGGATATAGATACTATCGGAGCATACCTGATCAGCAAGGGTCTCAAGGATAAGAGGATCGTAGTCATCGGACCTAATTCATATCAGTGGATGGCTGCTTATTATGCAATAGTTGTGAATGTCGGCGTCGTGGTCCCTCTGGATAAGGGACTGCCTGAGGACGAGATCATCAATTCTCTCGTCAAGTGCAAAGCA
This sequence comes from Clostridiales bacterium, assembly GCA_015058265.1. Next base: position 1,961 of record SVCR01000192.1, on the reverse strand, counting down.
GATGCTATTGTCTACGATGATACACTGAGCCTTGATTTCAGTGAGATCATCAAGAAGGACGGGATAAACGCAGCTACACTGATCCCTATGTCAGATATCACGCAGGACAAGCTGCCGGGACTCAGGATGCTGGTCGAAGAATACAGGAGCAGTTTCAAGGTCATCGACAAGGATGCTGTTGATATCATTCTGTTCACCTCCGGTACATCAGCGGATGCCAAAGCCGCCCAGCTGACCCAGCGCAACATCGCTTCATGTATCGCAGCGATGCGCAAGGTCGAGCCGATCTACGAAGATGACACAGTAATGATATTCCTGCCGCTCCATCATGCGTTCGGCTGCACGGGAACACTCATGTTCCTCAGCAATGGCTGCACCAATGTGTTCTGCAGCGGTCTGAAATACGTCCAGAAAGAACTGGTCGAATACGGCATCAGCGCGTTCTTCTGCGTACCTCTGATCATAGAATCCATCATCGGCAAAGTCCTCAAGACTGCTGAGAAGGAAGGCAAGCTGGAGAAGCTTGAGAAGGGACGCAAGATATCCAAGGCTCTTATGAAGGTCGGTATCGATGTCAGGAGGAAGATATTCAAGGACGTCATCGACGGACTTGGCGGGAGACTGAGATTCCTGATCAGCGGAGCTGCAGCCCTTGACCTGAAAGTACTTGAGTACGCTACAGACTTCGGACTTCTTACAGTTCAGGGCTACGGCCTTACAGAAACAGCTCCGACGATCGCTTCCGAGAGCTACTTCTATCGCCGCGCAGGTTCAGTAGGACATGCTATGCCGGGTGTAGAGGTCAAGATCAATGATCCTGATGAGAACAGAATAGGCGAGCTCTTCTGCAAGGGACCTAATGTCATGAAAGGCTACCTCGATGATGACGAGGCTAATGCAAGAGTTTTCGTAGACGGCTGGTTCAACACAGGAGACCTGGCGCGTATCGATGAGGACGGATATATCTTCATAACCGGACGTAAGAAGAATGTAATAGTTCTGAAGAATGGCAAGAACATATATCCTGAGGAGATCGAGACCATAGTGGATAAGATCCCTTACGTCGTTGAGAATGTTGTCAGCGGACAGAAGATCGGAGACGATTACAGACTGGTAATAACCATCGTATATGACCCGGATAAGTTCAATCCGGGAGATGATATCCAGGCTATTGCCAATGCGGATATCGAGAAGATAAATGAGGATATGCCTACTTATAAGAGGATCAAGGAGGTATTCCTCAGGACAGAACCATTTGAAAAGACAACGACTCAGAAGATCAAGAGAAGAACAGTCAAGGTCGGAGAGGAAAAGTAACAGTCAGATCGTTTGTCACAGGAGCGGCATCACCATGCCGCTCTTTTTTTCGTATGAATTTTGATTTCGGGCGCAGCTCTCCGGGTGCCGTCTTAAGGCTGTATTGGCGAAATCCGCAAAATAGATACAGTCTATTTTGGTTAGCTGCAGTATAACTTCTATCTATTTGATGATAAAACGGCTGATAGTACAATTATTTTATACAAGTGTGCTTAATGCACTTTAGCTGAATGTTTACTATTAAGAGGAGAGAAAGAATTATGGCAGACAATCAGAAAATGTGGTCAGATCTCGGAATGAACCTTGAGATGCACGATCAGCTTTGCGCTGTACTTCCTGGTGCTATCGGTGATGTATTCATGTCACAGGAGAACAGACCTGAAAGCATGGATTATTTCGATATGGTGCTCGCTGATGTTCACGGACTCAGACCGGCTGAGCTCGTTGAATTCCGTAAGAACGGCGGCAAAGTATTCGGTACATTCTGCGCTTATGTTCCTGACGAAGTCATCGTAGCTGCTGATGCTATCGCTACAGGACTCTGCGCCGGTTCTCAGTTCTGGGTACCTGGCGGCGAGAGATATCTGCCGGCTAACACATGCCCGCTGATCAAGGCTATGCTCGGAGCAAGATTCGACAGAACA
>SVCR01000191.1 GCA_015058265.1 Clostridiales bacterium | reverse complement strand
GCTGTCGAAATCCATCCGCCTGAGGTCCTCATACTCTGTGAGATCGGTGATATGGAATTCTCTCGGTATGCCCGGCAGCTCGCCCGCGGCAGTCCTCATCTGCTTTCCCGTATCATCGATATATACCCGTGGTACCGCGGAGCGGTCATCTATGGATGAGATGATGCTGTTAAGCCTCTCCGCAGGCATTGTTGACAGCATGCGGGAGTTGTTCTTCTCTTCACTGCAGGAAAGAAGCTCCCTGCATATTGCCGGTGATATCCCGCCGATGCGGCCCATGAGAGCTCTGTCATCAAGAGGAAGCTCCATGTCCCCGGTCACTTCATGGAACGGGATCTTGTCCTGAGCCGGAGGATATTGATAGACGAGCCCCGGAAGGAGCTGGCGGTATCTGTTGACGTCGATAGAGATCCGCTTGATCGAATCGATGACTTTGCCGGTCTCAAGATCAACGAGGACGATGTTGCTGTGCTTTGCCATTATTTCGATGATGAGCCGGCGGTTAACTGAGAAACCGAGCTCATTCTGCGCTTCGATATCTATCTCTATGATACGCTCAGAGTCTTTCTGTCTGATCTCGGTGATACGGCCGCCCTGGATGTGCTTGCGCAGAAGCATGCAGAAGGTAGGGGGCTGATCCGGATTGGTATATGTACCGGTAGTCAGACATACTCTCGCTGACTGGCTGTTGCACGACATGAAGAGCCGGACGTTACCGGCTCTGGTGTGGATCAGCAGGACCAGTTCTTCTGATCCGGGCTGATACACCTTTTCTATCTTGCCAAGTGTGATCCTGTCAGATAGTTCGCGTGTTATTGCATATGTAATGATTCCGTCAAATGCCATATCGTCTAATATTAACATCATAAACGGGGATCATCAAGGAGTCATCTGTCATACGGGAGCAGCCCGGCTGTCGATACGCTCTGCTCGACGCTCGAAAGTCTTATACGCGCTTCAACTGCCGGGGTGCGGATGTTAAATACTTGGACAAATCTTTCTGCAGGTGTTACACTATATTGGTGCGAAAGATCAGAAGATCAGTAATATCAAGGAGGCTTTCGAAAATGATCAAAAGTATGACAGGCTTTGGCAGAGGCGAATACATCGATGATGTAAGAAAGGTGACCGTTGAGATAAGAGCGGTCAATCACCGTTACTGCGATATCTTCGTCAAGATGCCGAGGAAGTATTCATTTGCAGAGGAGAAGATCAAGGCTGCTGTTAAGACAAGACTCTCGAGAGGAAAGATAGAAGTCTCAGTGACTGTCGACAACTACGGTACCAGTGATGCTGACGTAAGGCTGGATAAGGATCTTGCAGCTAAGTACTACGACGCGCTCAACGAACTCAGCGAGACATTCGAGGTGGGAGATATCGTCGGACCGTCCCTTGGACTGCTGGCAAGAATGCCTGATGTTATCAGGACAGCTCCGGCTGAGGAAGATGAAGAGGAGATGCAGCGCTGTATACTCGCAGCTGCAGATAAAGCGATCGAAGACATATGCTCGATGAGAGAAACTGAGGGAGCAAAGCTCGTAGCAGATATATCTATGAGAGCAGACATCATCGCAGATATCCGCAACAGGATAGAAGAGAGAGCACCACAGCTCGAGAAAGAGTACGCGGCGAAGTTCAAAGCCCGCATCGAGGACCTTCTCGATGGAGTTTATGAGGTGCCTGATGAGAGGATAGCGCTCGAGGCTGCTGTCTTCGCGGACAAAGCAAATATCACCGAGGAGCTCGTCAGACTGGACAGCCACATTGGCCAGCTGAGAGACTTTCTGCTCGGCAAAGAGGATTCCATCGGTAAGAAGATAGACTTCCTGATCCAGGAGATGAACAGAGAAGCCAACACTATCGGCTCCAAGTCTAATGACAGGGAGATCACTTCGATGATGCTGGATCTCAAGGCTGAGATAGAGAAGATCAGAGAACAGGTGCAGAATATAGAATAGTATTTTGCTTGAGTCTTCGTTGCTGTTGCACCGCTTGACTTCTATGCTATAATTGATACGGTCCGTGCGCAGGATGTTACTTGCAGCGCGGAAGACCGTCCGCGGGAGGCGACAGGCTTTCTGCCGGATGCACTGATCATACAGGAGGTACATATGAGTCATACCAGAGGCAAGCTGTATGTTATCTCGGGACCGTCGGGGACCGGCAAGGGCACGATCTGTGCGGAATTGCTCAAGGATCCCGGAAATGAATTCTCCGTGTCAATGACGACAAGAGATCCGAGAGAAGGCGAAGTCCATGGCAAGGACTACTGGTTCGTTTCAAGAGAAGAATTCCTCGGGCATGTAGACAAGGGGAACTTCCTTGAATATGCGACTGTGTTCGATAATTTCTACGGAACACCTAAAGATGTCGTGATGAAGAGGCTGGAACGCGGCCGCAATGTGCTTCTGGACATAGATGTTCAGGGAGGACTGCAGGTCAAGGCAGCAATGAACGAAGCGGTCCTCATATTCATACTTCCGCCGAGTCTTGCCGAATTGAGAAGAAGACTCGAGGGACGTAAAACTGACAGTCCTGAAGTGATAGAGAAGAGACTCAGCAAGGCTGTCGATGAGATAAAATTCATCGGCGAATATGATTACATTATAGTAAACGATGATCTTGAAACGGCATTCAGTACAGCCAAGGCGATACTGGCAGCTGAAACTGCGCGTGTGCCGGACAAGGTCAGACCGATAATAAGAAAGTACGAACAGGAGAAGGGAGAATAACAGATGTTGCTTTATCCATCAGTAAACAAGCTTCAGGAGAAAACAGACAGCAGATATACACTGGTAATACTCGCAGCTAAGAGAGCCAGAGATCTTATCGATGAGAAGCCGGCGCTTACACCGGAAGTCAGCGAGAGACCTGTCAGCCAGGCTGCAAAAGAGATCGCAGATGATCTGATCACATACAGACGTCCTGAGGGACTTGAATAGTATACTATCGAGACTGTAAGAGGTCAGCCGGTGATATCGGGGCCTCTTATTTGTTTTTTGAATAAAGAAACCATATCTGCTACAATTAGCAGAAACTATTGTCGGTGCAGTTCGGACTGTGCCGGAACAGGCAAGGAGCAGGAGATATCAAATGAGAAAATACGGACTTATCGGCAGCAGCCTTGCCCACAGCCAGTCGCGCAGGATACATGCACTGATAGGCAACTATGACTACAACATGATAGAGACAGACAGTGATCAGGAACTGAAAGAGATCCTGGCTGATACAGAGTACAGCGGCTTCAATATCACCAGTCCTTTTCAGGTCAAAGTGACGGAGTATCTCGATGAGCTTTCGCCGGCTGCGGCAAAGACGGGATCTGTCGATCTTGTCAAAAGGCTGCCTGACGGAAGATTGAAAGGCTTCAATACACTGACAGACGGGTTCAGGTACAGCATCAAAGGTCTGGCAAGGTATAAGAAATGTGTCATTCTCGGGACGGGCGGGGCTGCCCGCAGCTGCGCGGAAGCCCTTGAGGAACTGGGGGCAGACCGTATCGTTCTTGTATCGAGAGATCCGGAGGCAGCTTCTGCAAGGACCGGGGACAAGTATGAAATAACCGGTTACAGCAAATTGCATCCTTATTATGATGCGGACATATTGATCAACGCTACACCTGTAGGTCAGTATCCTGAACTGGAACGCTCGCCGGCGGCAGAGCAGCGAATGATGCTCCGGATGTTCTCCGAACTGGAACTGGCGGGCGATATGATCTACAATCCTTATCGCAGCAAATTCCTTCAGGACGCGCGCAGGCTGACTCGCTGCAGAACTAAATCCGGCCTTGAGATGCTTATCTTCCAGTCGGTCAGGTCAAAGGACATCTGGATGGACACCGGGACTGATGATGAGGAGCTGCTGAGACTGATAAGACTGATCAAACATAAGCTGCTTGAGGTACAGCTCAATATCGTGGCTGTCGGGATGCCGGGCAGTGGTAAGACAACGATCTTCCGCAGATATGCTTACGAGAAAGGGCTTAAATTCATCGATACAGATGAGGAGACGGACAGATTATCCGGATGCGCAGCGGCAGAACTGCTCTCGTCAGGAGAGAGCGGCATCGAATACTACCGGGCAATGGAGAATATCGCAGTCCAAGAGATCAGCAGGAGCTGCGGCGCTGTAATAGCGACAGGAGGCGGCACTCTTCTGAATCCTATCAACAGGGATCTGC
>SVCR01000190.1 GCA_015058265.1 Clostridiales bacterium | reverse complement strand
TCTCACACCGTTCTGCTCATATTCGTCCTTGAGCTTCATATCATGTCCCGTGCCTGACGCCGACATCTCCCCCGGTGCCGGTCTTCCCGGGAACCAGGTCTTCCGCTCGTCGGAGAAAGCGCCTTCCTCGGTCAGAATGTCCATGGTCAGCTGATTGGCATCCCTTGAATGGATCATTATAGGCATCCTGAGCTCGTTCGCAAGTCTGATCTGTTTTCTGAACAGCTCCTGCTGTTCCTCACGGTCGTCAGTTCCGTAGTAGAAGTCCAGCCCTATCTCTCCGATAGCCATAGCTTTGTGATGCGCTGACAACTTCCTTATCTCATCTATATCATTATCTGTATAGACTGACGCGTGATCCGGATGTATCCCGACCGCAGCGTAGCACCACGGATAATCATCAGCGTCTCTCAGCGCCTGCTCGGCCGAGCTGACACAGTCAGCTACATCTATGATGTAACCGAGATCCGACGCAGCGATCTCCTCCGCCAGTGCTTTTCTCTCTTCATCACTGTATTTCTCGAAATTCAGATGTGTATGAGCATCAAACAGCATCCGTTCACTCCTCTTGATTTCCTATTGATTTTTCCCAATATGCTCAATTGACGCATATTGTCCGTGTCCCTTCAATATGCGCCAATTAAATTCCTAGCGAAGCTCTCCGCGTGCTCGCACGTATGAGACGTAGCGAGAGAATTCAACACGCGCCGGAGCTTCAGCGCGTGTTATATGTTTCGCGGATGATCCCGCATTCTATTCAGAATAAGTCTTGTTTACCGTAAGCTTATGCCTTGAGCGATCTGCTGATCTCGTCCAGAGCTTCCAGTTCCTTCTCTATATCTATTCTAGGGAAGAGCTGAGGACCCTTAGTTGCCGTCACGCCTTCCATCTGATAGAACTCGAACGCGTCTTCCCAGACAGTCTCTCTGTCAGCGATACCGAGCTGTTCTCTCATACGATCGGAAGTCGTATGCATATAAGGAACGATCAGGATCGAGACTATCCTCAGGCATTCAGCGAGATTCCTCATTACAGTATCGAGCTCTGCCTTCTTGGATTCGTCCTTGGCAAGTACCCAAGGTGCCTTCTCGTCGATGTACTTGTTGGCTCTTCTTATGAGCACCCATATCTCTTCGAGGGCCAGATTGAACTGGAACTCGTTCATCTTCTTCTCTACTGCCGAAGCGACAGATACAGCCAGACTGATGAGTTCTTCGTCGATCTCGTCCTTGGTCGTTGCAGCCGGTACGATGCCTCCGCAGTATTTCTGTATCATGGATACAGTTCTCGAAAGAAGGTTGCCGAGGTCATTGGCAAGATCATAATTCATCCTCTTCAGCATTACCTCATTGGTGAATACGCCGTCCTGTCCGAATGTATATTCTCTGAGGAGGAAATACTTGAGAGCATCGATACCATAGCGGTCGATGAGGATGACCGGATCGATAACGTCCTGGCCTTTGGCCGCTTTGGACTTGGAGACCTTCTCTCCTCCGAGGAGCAACCATCCGTGTCCTCTTACCTGCTTAGGAAGAGGCAGACCCGCACTCATCAGCATAGCCGGCCATATCAGGGAGTGGAATCTTACGATCTCCTTACCTACCAGATGGACGTCGCAAGGCCAATACTTGTTGTATTTCTCAGGCTCATCAGGCCAGCCGAGAGCTGTGATGTAGTTTGAAAGCGCGTCAAGCCATACATATATGACGTGTTTCTCGTCGATCGGAACAGGAATGCCCCAGTCGAATGACGATCTTGAGATACAGAGATCATCCATTCCCTGCTCTACGAAAGCGATCATCTCGTTACGTCTTGTCTCAGGCTCGAGGAATTCAGGAGTCTCCCTGAACAGCTTGAGGAGTCTGTCTGCGTATTTCGACATCTTGAAGAAGTAAGCTTCTTCTTTAGCTTTGTTGACCGGGCGTCCGCAGTCAGGGCATCTGCCGTCGACCAGCTGGCTCTCTGTCCAGAACGACTCGCAAGGTGTGCAGTAAAGTCCCTCATACTCGCCTTTATATATATCACCCGCCTCATACATCTTCATGAACATCGCCTGAACTCTCTTCACATGGCGAGGTTCGGTCGTGCGGATGAAATCATCATAGGATATCTCCATGGTCTTCCAGAGATCCTTGATGCCCGCTACGATCTCATCGACGTATTCCTGCGGTGTAACACCCTTGGCATCTGCCAGAGTCTGGATCTTCTGTCCATGCTCATCTGTTCCTGTCAGGAACATAACGTCATAGCCCTGAAGCCTCTTGAATCTGGCCATTGCGTCTGCCATAACGGTGCAATAAGTATGACCGATGTGCAGATTAGCGCTCGGGTAGTAGATCGGTGTACTGATGTAATAAGTCCCTTTGTTTTCCATAGTCCTGCCTTCCTGCTCAAATGAGAGCAATCATTCATGAATCTTTCACACGCCGGATCGCAGTAAACACTGCTCCGTATTCCGGCACGCGCTTAACTTGTTTATTATAACAAAAAGCAGGGCATTACGCCACCGCTCTTAACTCAAATATCAGTAACTTATCATAATGCGGAACTTCTGCTTTGTCCCTCTGCCTTCATAGTATCTGTCCTGCCCGTTGACATAGCAGCTGAGGTCGAATTCTTCACCCGCGACCAGCTCACTGACATAGTTAGCGCTGACCATACGCGGCATATTAGCGCAGCAGAACTCCGCGCCGTTGATGTCATCAACTATGTCAAAATAACGGGTGTTGTTCATATGACCGTTGATATCGATCTGACTGAACCTGGTCACCAGATGCTCTTCCGCGTCGGGCTGTCCGGCCCATTTAGGTTTGATCACCGCGGCAAGATACATCTCTTCGCTGCCCGGCTTTGCAGGGATTGAGATATCGTAGTCCTCAGGCATTATGATCTCTCTGCTCTTCTCATCGATAAGCGTCCACATTGCCCGGCCTCTGACTATGCATCTGTCTCCCCTCATGACCTCATAGAATCTCGGGAAGAATACGTGCATCGTCTCTCCCTGCCAGCTCCTGAGAGTGATCTCTTCATCATAGACCGGCAGGTCTTCGATCTCGGCGGTCTGCCTCGCGATGACCCACAGAAGGCCTTTATCGAGAGTCTTCTCTCTGGTGCAGCCGAGTTCCTCAGTATGCGCGATGGACGCTTCTTCCATGATCCTGAAGAGTTCGGATACGCGCATCCGCCTGGTCATATCCACCTGCTCGCTGCGAACGAGCATCTTCTTTTCGTATATAAGCTCCGGCATTCTGCGACCTACTTCTCCGGGAGCAGCTTTTCGATCTTATCGAGCAGCTCTCCGAGTGTATTGATGGTGTTCCATTCCTTCCTCGGTATCCTGATGTCGAATGTCGACTCGACCTTGGTGATGAGCATGATGAGGCTGAGCGAATCGATATTAGTATCTGTATTGATCACAGAGCTCTCGTCCAGCTCGGCATCCTGAAGTTCAGGAATGAAATCATGGATCAGCTTGATTGTTTTCTCTCTCAGTTCGTCTCTTGTGAATTTCTTCATTGTGAGTATTTCTCCTGTATCTCATATCTCTTGAGCTTGCCCGTCGCCGTTCTCGGCAGTTCACTGTCGGCGGATATAACATCATAGATCTGCTGTGATCTGAGCTTGCTCTTGTTATATTCTGCTACCGCTTTGCGGATCACTTCCGTATCGCTGCCCGGACCCGCGATGAGTACTGCGCGGTCATTCTTCGCGATGACTGCCAGTTCATCAGTACCGGTCATCTCTGCCAGGTCTTCCTCGTATTCCGGACAGAAGATCTTGTTCCCGTCCTTCATGACGATGGCGTCTTTCTTCCTGCCCTTAAGGTGCAGCCTGCCCTTCTCGTCAATGCTCCCTATATCGCCCGTGAAGAAGCGGTCTCCTCTGAACATCGGTATCGATCCGATATATCCCTGCATCATGCAAGGCGTCGCTACGGTGATCTCGCCGTCCGGCTCGATGCCTATATCCGCGCCCGGACAAGGATAAAGCGCAAACGGGTCGTCCTGATCCTGAGTTATTGCGATGCCGCTTGATGTCTCTGTCAGTCCGTAGCCCAGATAGACAGATATGCCTCTTTCGTGCAAAGCTTCTATAGTCTCCGGTCCGCAAGGTGCCGCTCCGATGAGGACAGTCTTCAGCTCGGGATTGATCATGTCATACTTGATCATTGCAGATACGATCGA
>SVCR01000189.1 GCA_015058265.1 Clostridiales bacterium | reverse complement strand
CTTTTTGTACCTTCATTCAACCTGTATAGAGTTTTCAAAGTTCATCATTTCAGCCTTGACTTTTTATTTGCAGGCTGCAGAGGATGGGGGATTTCTTGCCAGCCTCTGTTAAAACTTATCCGGAATCAGCACAAACTGATCTGCGTGAGTTTTAATAGCTCTCTGGCTTCGTCTGAAAGCTAATCAGCGACTAGTAGCTCTCTGACCTTGCGTGAGTTTAATAGTTCTCCGGCTTTACCTGGAAGTAAGCCTGTGGGTGCTTGCAGACCGGGCAGATCTCTGGAGCCTTCTTGGCTACTACCTGATGTCCGCAGTTGCTGCACTGCCATACTACTTCCTCTTCCTTCTGGAAAACGGAACCGTTCTTGAGATTCTCAGCAAGCTTCAGATATCTCTGCTCGTGCTCTTTCTCGATAGCGGCAACGCCTCTCATCTGAGCGGCGATCTCTGGGAATCCTTCCTCGTCAGCTACGTCTGCGAACTGAGGATACATCTCTGTCCACTCACCGTGCTCGCCTTCAGCTGCTGCAAGCAGGTTCTCTTCTGTTGTTCCGATTCCTACAGCCAGCTTGTACCAAAGCTCTGCATGCTCTTTCTCATTTCCAGCTGTCTCTTCAAAAATCTTGGAGATCTGTACATATCCCTCTTTTTTTGCCTTTGAGGCAAAATATGTATACTTGTTTCTGGCCTGTGATTCGCCTGCAAATGCAGCCATAAGATTTTCCAGTGTTTTTGTTCCTTTAAGATCCTTCATTTTACATACCTCCCAAAATAAAATGATAATATCTGATTACAGTTTATCATTATCTTGTTAAAAGTCAAACAATTCTGCACAAGATTCCAAATGACATTCTGCATATGATTCCCGGTTGATATTGTGTTCCAGATTCCCGGTCGACAATTCTGCAATATTGGTTGACAATTCTGTAATATCGGTTTACAATCTATTCCGTAAATGAACACCTGACGAATACAATACTAATACAATAGTAATATTCACTAACGCTGATTTCGATCAGGTCAACGACTATAAGGACGATGCCATGAACAATAGTATAAGTTCACTTGATACAACAAACAAAACCCTGATGCTCACTCTTACGGCTCTTTTTGCTGCCGTGCTCGCAGCAGCGTCATGGATATCAGTACCACTTCCATTCACACCGGTCCCAATCAATCTCGGGACGCTCGCAGTCACTCTGACAGGAGCTCTGCTCGGCCGCAAATACGGTCCTCTTTCGGTGCTTATCTACATTCTCCTTGGAGCGGTCGGCGTTCCGGTATTTGCCGGATTCACCGGCGGGCTTAGCCATATCGTCGGTCCGACCGGAGGCTATATAGCAGGATATCTCACTTCATCATTCATCTGCGGGTTTTTGATCGATCAGTTCTACAGCAGCGACAAAACCTCCAGCAATCTCATTCTCATCGCGGCGGCTGCTTTTCTCGGAACTGCAAGCTGCTACATCATCGGCACGATCTGGTTCATGCATCTCACCGGAAACGATCTTGCCGCCTCTCTTGGCATGTGTGTGATACCATTCCTTCCGGGCGACGCGCTAAAGATCGCGGCAGCTGCGGCAATTGTCCCTCCATTGAAAAATGCACTCGCTAAATTATCATACGGACATGATGCCTGACATCTGCTTCCTGCACACTCCCGCGAACAGTCTTTTGTCATACAGTAATAACTTCCAAAAACAACTGGTTTATACACCGTTTGTGGGGTATACTTAATTCAGGACATAAAAATTCTTTATAATGATATGGAGGTAGCAGATGTTCAAGTTTTATAAGTGCCTGAAATGTGGTCAGGTAGTTGCAAAAGTAAAGGCTACAGGATGCACGCCGGTATGCTGCGGAGAACCTATGATGGAGCTCAATCCAAATACAGAGGATGCTGCAAGCGAAAAGCACGTTCCTGTGATCGAAGTTGAAGGCAATGTTGTTACAGTCAAGGTAGGCTCAGTTCCTCATCCAATGGTAGAGGATCACTACATCTCACCGATCATGATCGAAACGACTGAAGGCATCCAGTTCAAAGAGCTGAAGCCTGGCGATGCTCCAGAAGCAAAGTTCGTACTTGCTGAAGGCGAGAAGCTGATCGCAGCTTACGAGTACTGCAACAAGCACAATCTCTGGAAGGCCGAGGTATAGTATTCAGTATAGCATCCAGAAATACACAAACCAAAAGTGCCCCCTCATACGGGAGCACTTTTTTATTGATCCAGCCTGGGCCAGATTTATTAATTCAGCCTCGACCAGATCGATTTCAGGACACATATATGCTGCCGCCGATAAATTCTCTGAGTATCGAGTCATTCATGATCGCGGAATCGTCGTCTATCTCTCTGAAAAAGCTGAGCATGACAAGCAGCCTTCTGGCTTCGGCATATTCCTGCTGTTCTCTGGTTATCTTCTTCAGGAGCGGCTCCACGTATTTTTTCAGAGCCGCGATCTCATAGACGTGGTGAGAATTGAACATCACATCAGCTTCATCGTTATAGCGGAAGATATTCCTGTCTTCGCCGCGCCTTACCTTCGGCCAGTCCGCTATCGTTTCGGCGGCGTCTCTTCCTCGGGTCCGCTCATCTCTCACTATCCTTCTGAGCAGCCGCATATCCGTAGTCGGCACTCTGTTGTGAGCGTCAATATTGAGACCCGTCAGCGGGCTGATGTAGATCTTGAACTTATCGCTCTTACTTATCTCTGACGTCAGGACTTCATTGAGCGCATGGATACCTTCTATGACCAGCACGGTCTTGTCGTCGATCCTGGTCTTTCTCTTTCCGAACAGCTTTTTCCCCTCGATGAAATCGAACTCAGGGATATCCACTTCTTTCCCTGCAAGAAGATCCCTCATGTTATCGTTGAAGAGCTTCGTGTCTACGGCGTTCAGATTCTCATAGTCGATCTCTCCATTTTCATCTGGCTCAAGCTCCTCCCTGTCGACGAAATAGTCATCCGTACCCATGTAAAGCGCCTTGCACCCGTTGACCCTCAGGTGGATGCACAGCCGCTTCGCAAAAGTGGTCTTGCCTGATGACGACGGCCCCGCGATAAGCACGAGTCTCTTTCCCTGCTCTGTTATCATGTTCGCGATCTCGGTTATCTTCTTATCGTGCAGCGCTTCGGAAAGCTGGATCATATCCATGCTCTCCCCCTGCTCGATCTTTTTATTCAGGTCAGCGACATAACTCACTCCGAGCAGCTTGCCCCACTCGTTCTGCTCCGCAAAAGCTTTATACATGTTCGGCTCATCGACGAATTCCGGTATGCCGTCAGGATGATATCTGTCGGGGAATCTCATCAAAAGCCCTTTCTTGTATCTCTCAAGTGTAAACAGGTCTACATATCCGGCCGACGGTACCATCACAGGGAACAAAAACTCACTGTACCCGTCAAGCTCATACAGCTCCAGTTTCTCTATGTCAGGATTCAGGTCGAACAGATTGAGCTTTTCTTCGTTTCCGCTCTCCTTGATCTGCTCGATCGCTTCATCCCGCGTCAGAAAACGCCGTTCGATCTTCGCGTCTCTGTCAATGATCGACTGCATCTCTTTCCGGATCTTCTCTGCCATTTCATCTGTCGCGCCTGAAGTGTTCTTAAGCTCGATGAATATCCCGTGCGCGAGAGTGTTCGCAAGTATGCATTTCGTCTCTCCGATCACTTTTCTTGCTGCCGCAAGGAATACCATCGCTATGCCTGCCTGGTATACACGGCAGGCTCCCTGATCTCTTACGTCCAGAAGCTCGACCCGGCATGGCTTATCCAGCCTGTCAGTCAGGCTCCTGTACTCGTTGTCGACCTTTGCCGCAATACACGTATAAGGAGCGTCTTTCCCGTATCTCCTGTAAAGATCCTCTATTACTGTACCTTCCGGAACATCAGCCGTTGTCCAGTTATGGTCCGGTATGCAGAACTCTGTTTTCATGATCATGCCCTCCACTGCTAATTATAAATATATCAGCATGACGCTCATGAAGCAATGGCTGAGTCATTTACACCAGTCGATTCGAAATCATCTGCCACCGGATGTTCATACGCCTGTGTTTCGGATTCCTGCTGCGTGCGTGATGCTTCCCCGGCGTGCATATCTGCTTCTTCTGCTTCCTGCTGCGCGCGTGCTGCCTCTTCACCGACACGTATTCCCGCTTCCGCGGCAGCGTTTCTGTTGTTCCTCTCTTCAGAGACTTTACGCGCATTGCAGAAACTGATATACGCCTG